>NZ_JADBUE010000323.1:0-5757 GCF_020245805.1 Microcystis sp. M179S2
AATTAAAGCAGCTCTAAAGAGTTTTGAGTTAAAAGTTAAACTTCAAGTTTTCATTCAGGACAAATGTACTGATTAACTAATTTTTTGGGGAAAATTAGTTAACCCATCATTATAACATATAATTAATTTGCAAGAGTTCTATTCAGTCCATGAAAGGGTTTTAATTTCAGTCATTTTTAGTTCATTTATCATCATTGTTTAAGGGCAACAGGACTTAAGATTACTTTTCAGTACCTTGTCAGGTTACTTGAGAGTACCTAAAAAAAGTACCATTTTTAGGACTTTTGAGTAACGACAAATAATCAGATTTTTTTTAATCTAAAGATAGTTCACCTCCTAAGTAAAAGGATTGATGATTATGTATAAATATTGGTTAAAGTACAGAGAAGACCTTGTCAGTCTTGCCAAAATTATCAGCACCATATTTGCGATCGCATCATTTTTAGGCTTCTCTTTTCCAGAGAAATTTCAACCTACTCCCTGCCAACCGACGGCAATTGTTGAAACCACGGAAGTTAGCACTAACAATTAGTCAAAGCGCCAAATTCGCCTAACCTAATCATAGCTTAGGCGACAAACAAGATCAGCAAGAGACTTCGATTTTTTGACCTTGCTGATCTCTGTATTTCTTTGTTAACAAAACTTAACAATTATCGCCAAAATTTTGCTTGCTTTTATCGGCAGATTTTGGGATAATATTTTTAAAAGATTTTATTCATAATGGAAATCTTTGCATCTAAAAAAATTTTGCACAGATCGCCATTATAAGAAAAGCATAGCGCAAGCCGCCGGCAAAGTCAAGTCCTTTCCCATTACTTATGGGTGCGAATTTCCCGGAATCAAAAAAGGGGGTTAGTGGTGAGTCAGACCAAATATAGGTTACACTTCATCTTTAATGGGAAACGCTGTCATTCCGTGTAGAGAATATGACTAGACAAACCGCTAATCTCGGACAAACAGGAATTGCCGTCAGTGCCTTGGGAATTGGGACTTGGGCATGGGGAGATAAACTATTCTGGAACTATGGCAAGGAATACGGAGCTAGTCAGGTAGAAGCGGCCTTTAAAGCGGCAGTAGAGGCAGGAATCACCTTTTTTGACACTGCCGAAGTCTATGGACTGGGGGAATCGGAACGACTCTTAGGAAAATTTACCCAACAGACCGATATTCCCATCGATATTGCCAGCAAGTTTGCCCCCGTACCGTGGCGATTGGGGGCGAATGCGGTGCATAATGCCATTACCGAGAGCTTAAACCGTCTAAAAACCGATAAAATTACCCTTTACCAAGTACATTGGCCCTTCACCTTCCTAATTAGCCAAGAAACCCTAATGAATGCCCTAGGGGAAGAAGTAAAACGCGGCCGCATTGGTTCCGTGGGTGTAAGTAATTATTCCGCCGAGCAAATGCGTCAAGCAAGCCAGATTTTGGCGAAAAAAGAGGTTCCCTTAGCGGTCAATCAGGTGCAGTATTCGCTTTTGTATCGCAAAATAGAAACTAAGGCAATTTTAGCCACGGCCAAGGAATTAGGTGTCACCATCCTCGCCTACAGCCCCCTCGCTCAAGGACTACTGACGGGTAAATATAGCCCAGAAAGCCAGAATTTGCCCGATGGAGCCAGAAAAGTTGACTCGCGGTTCAAAAAAGAAGGTTTGGAGAAAATAGCCCCAATTTTAAGGGTAATGCAAGAATTGGGCGAAAAATACCAAAAAACCCCCGCACAAGTCGCCCTCAATTGGTTAATCGCCCAAGGGGATGTGATTCCCATTCCGGGGGCAAAAACTGCGGCCCAAGCGAGGGAAAATGCTGGGGCGTTAGGATGGAGTTTAGAAGCGCAAGAGGTGACGCAATTAGAACAGATGAGCCGGCCTTGGCTGTAAAAATCAAAACTTTTGATTTTTGATCACCATTCTGGAAAAAGTCTCTAACTTTTTGGTGATCAAGATTAAAACAGGCTACAATCTTTGCATACTGCTGTACTACTTAAGAAAACTGGGGAGAAAATTAATGGCGACAATGACAAATAATTCCGATCGAGATAAAGCCTTAGGCTTAGTCTTAACTCAAATCGAGCGCAACTTTGGCAAAGGTTCGATTATGCGTTTAGGAGACGCCACCCGGATGCGGGTAGAAACCGTGCCTAGTGGTGCTTTAACCCTAGATATGGCGTTGGGTGGCGGTTTACCGAAAGGCCGCATCGTCGAAATTTACGGGCCGGAAAGTTCTGGAAAAACCACCTTAGCCCTCCATGCGATCGCAGAAGTGCAGAAAGCCGGGGGAGTGGCGGCCTTTGTCGATGCGGAACACGCTTTAGATCCCACCTATTCGGAAGATTTAGGGGTAGATATCAATAATTTACTGGTGGCACAACCGGACACGGGGGAGGCAGCCTTAGAAATAGTTGACCAGTTAGTGCGTTCTTCGGCCGTGGATATCGTTGTCATCGACTCGGTGGCCGCTTTAGTGCCGCGGGCGGAAATTGAAGGGGAAATGGGGGATAATCAGGTGGGTTTGCAGGCCCGTTTGATGAGTAAAGCCCTGCGAAAAATTGCCGGTAATATTGGTAAATCGGGTTGTGTGGTGATTTTCCTCAACCAACTGCGGCAAAAAATCGGTGTCACCTACGGCAATCCTGAAGTGACCACCGGAGGAACGGCCTTAAAATTCTATGCCTCGGTGCGTTTAGATATCCGTCGCATTCAAACTTTGAAAAAAGGCACGGAAGGGGAATACGGAATTCGGGCTAAAGTTAAGGTGGCTAAAAATAAAGTCGCGCCTCCTTTCCGGATTGCTGAATTTGATATTATCTTCGGTAAAGGCATTTCCCAGGTGGGTTGTATGCTCGATATCGCCGAACAAACTAACGTAGTTACTCGTAAAGGGGCATGGTATAGCTATAATGGCGAAAATATTGCCCAGGGTCGCGATAATGCCGTTAAATATCTCGAAGAAAAGCCAGAAGTAGCGGCGGAAATTGAGAAGTTATTGCGGGATAAATTAGACATGGGTTCGGTTCCTTTCCCCACGGAACCTGCCGACGAGGACGATGAGGACGATCTGGAACCAGAAATCTAAAAGAAGAGGGTTTTAGGTCTTGGTTATCCCCCGGTTTCGGGGGATTTTTTAGCTTCAGAATCGATGGATTTAGCGGCTTCTAAGCATGATTGTAAACCTTTTTTAGTTGGTGTTCCTTTAGTGGTAAAAGTCCATAGATCTCGTTTATGTTGGGGTCCGTAGCTGATATGAATCGGGCGATTAATTCCGTAAAAATAGAGAGAATCAAAGGGTAATTTTGCGGTTAAAATCCAATCTATCAGGCGATCGCTCGTTAAATCGATAATCCGAAAATCACAGGCTGCCCCCAATCGCTGACAATAATATTGACCTTTTTGATTAATTTCGTGGGCGCAATGTTGATCACGACTGGGATCGATTCTACCGTTTTTTAAGCCGGTGATTGGGTCTTTTTTTTGGAGAAATTTTCTCAGATCATTGGAACAAAATCCGTAGGTTAATTGGAATTTTTCTCGACCAAAATTATCAATAATTGGATCGATAATAAAGTGAGCGAGATTTTGCCAAGCGGTTATCGTTGCAGGATTTTTTGGATAGGGGTCGATTTGTGCTGCGTACTTTTGATAGGTTTGGGAACAGGTACAGAATTCTTCTAGGGTTAAATATTTACCAATTAACATAATCAGTTATCAGTTTTTTAGCTATATCCTATCACCCGATTTAGCTATTTTGCCAAAGCGGCTTTTTGGCGACCATAATAAACAGCGATAAAAGCGCTGACATACATCCATAAACTATAGACAATTGCGGGAATGGTTAGATCGGGATTCTTTAATAAACCGGCAGTGATAGCAATAGCTAAAGTGCCGCTTTGAATACCCACTTCAATGGCGATACAAATTCTTTGGGGAATAGTTAATTGAAATAAACGACCACTGAAAAAACCAATTAGGGAAGTAATCGTGTTTAAAATAATCACTGCCAGGCCAGTTTGAGCGATAAATAAAGGTAAACGTTGCCATTCTCTCAGGATTAATAAGCAGATAATAACTGCTAGAAAAATTACGGCCAAACGATTAGTTATCGGTTCCATACTTTTGGCCAGTAAAGGAAAGTAATGGCGGATAGTCATACCCATAACCAGGGGTAAAACTATAATCAAAAATATCTGCCCCATAGTGGAACCAATGGGTAGGGAGATGGCGGCACTTTCCCCCATAAAATGCTGGATAGTAAAACTAGCTAAAAAAGGTATTGTGAAAATGGTGATGATGCTGCTAAAAGCGGTTAAAGTAACAGAAAGAGCCACATCTCCCTTAGCTAAATAGGTTAAAACATTGGAGGAAGGACCGCCGGGGCAAATGGCGACAATCATTAAACCGACGGCAATTTCTGGCCGGAGAGGCAAAAGAGAAGCAATAATAAAACCGATGATCGGTAGAATAATAATTTGATTGACTAAACCGATCAGGACTGCCTTGGGATAACGGGTGATACGCTGAAAATCGGCGGGAATTAATCCTAATCCCATGCCTAACATTAAAACGCCTAGGGCAACGGGTAAGAGGATATTAGTAAAAAAGTTGGCTTGCATCGGATAAAAGCGGAGAAGATGAGCTTATTTTCCCATAAATTGACTAATTTATTCTTGTCCCTAGTTACCGATTTTGCTGACTAAAAAACCCCCGGTGTGCAGGGGAGGTTAAATTGTGGGAGAAATCCAAACCTTGGCGATTTTAGTCTGGTTTCCCTTCCCGCTCCGGGATGATATCCCCGTCCTGCTTCAGTTGCTTGGTGGCAACCATGGGATCACAGCTAGGGAACTGCCGATGCGACTGCCACTTTTGACATCAGCAATGCCTAGGAAATGTTGCCGCAGGACTTCCATCAAAAATAACGAGGGCAAATTTTCCTTCTAAATCCCGCAGTCCTTGAATTCCTTTCTGTTGACAAATTGCTAGGGCGATCGAGGTGGTAGATTTTTGGTGAACGATAGGTGAGTTTTTGCGGTGCTTTCCCTTCTAGATCGAGGGACAGTTTTTTGTCATCTAAGTTGTGTGTAAACATAGCAACCCTCCAGATCTCTACAGTTCTATTGTACCTTTATTCTTGGTTCGAGTGCGGGAGAATGTAATAATGTGTATTGTTCGTCAGAGAAGACTCAACCGTTGTTTGTTTTAAAGGTAGTCGCAAGTGTAAGCGGATTAATTTTTCTGAGCTTGTTGACCGATTCCCTCAGCACGATTACCGGTTTACTCTTTGCTTCTTTGTGCGATCAAGTTCGAGGATTTTTCTGGGGTAAAGTAATTGATAAACTAGCTAATTTTCTCGATATTAGTCTCTTTAAAAATCACAATTTATTAAACTTAATTAAGTAGGGTTTGCTGAAAAAGTAGGGGCGAAGCATTCGGGAAATAACCTATCGCTGAAACCGGAGATTTTCTATCCTAATGCTTCGCCCCTACAGGATGCCAGCCGATCAAGATGCAAGGTTTTTGAGTCACTAGCTTTAAAATCTTGCACCTGCTTCGCCAAACAGACCCCCAAACCCCTTACCTCGTCTATATTTCACATTTATTCAGCCAATCCTAAGTAGTTAAGTAGGGAGGCACAATTATTTGTAGGATGGGTTAGCGGTAGCGTAACATAATCGGGCGTTGGGTTTCATGCTTCAACCCAACCTACGTTCATGTTATATTTAATTCCACCCACCTACTTAGGTGTTAAAAACTGTCAGATTCC
>NZ_JADBUE010000324.1:0-3396 GCF_020245805.1 Microcystis sp. M179S2
AGTAAAAAACCCTTCCTAGAACCAGGGTACTTCCCCGATCATAACTCGGAGCCAAGAAAGCCATGACCAAATCCCGAAACAAGTCTTCAAAAACCCAAAGTAGTGACCAGAAGTTAAACATCATCAATGCCAAGGCGGCGGCTTTTTATCGTCGTCTTTATCGCCGCGCTGGTGCGGCCAAGGCGATTACGGCTACGGCACATAAAATAGCGCGGATTTTTTATCGTCTGTGGACGACCAAACAATCTGATCAAGATCTGGGAGCAGATTATTACGAACAACAGTATCGTCAACGGGTCATCAACAATCTCTCGAAAAAGGCGCAATCCCTTGGCTTTCAACTGGTTGAGGCTTCCTCAGCCTGAGTTAAGTTTCTGGAGAGTTACCAGTTATCAGTGATTCAGATGTGGGTTTTCAGTTCACTGATTACTGTTCACTGTTTACTGATCACTGAAAAAAAGCTCCCCAATTCATAATTCATAATTTATAATTTATAATTTATAATTCCCACTCCCTTTTTTTACCTTTTATGACTATTATTGTCGATTATCGCTTTCCTCCCGCTATTAATGCCGAAAAACAGGCAAAAACGATCGCTATCGGTCAAACCGCTGGCACTTGGAGCGAGCGCCACGGTCATCGTCAAGAGCAGCTGCAACAACACCTAGGGGGAGTGGTGGGGATCAGGGAGGAAGCCGACGGTTATAAGGTGGCTAGGGTGCGTTTTCCGCAGATAAACGTTGAAAATGACATCGCCAGTCTTTTAACCATGATTTTCGGCAAATATTCCATGGCTGGAGCCGGAAAAGTGGTGGGGGTGTATCTCCCCGAAAGCTACGGCACGAAAGCCAAGCTGGGAATCACAGGAATTAGGCAACGTTTGGGGGTTTATGATCGACCTCTAGTCATGGCAATTTTTAAACCCGCTTTAGGACTATCGGCGCAAGATCACGCCGATATCCTGCGAGAAGTGGCTTTTGCTGGCTTAGACGTGATTAAAGATGATGAAATCATGGCGGATCTTCCCGTGGCTCCCACCCACGAGCGCCTAGATTGTTGTCGCCGGGTTTTGGAGGAAGTGCGGCAGCAAACCGGCAGAAATGTTCTCTATGCGGTCAATGTCACTGGAAAAGCGGACGAATTGCAGAGAAAAGCCCGTTTATTAGTGAAACATGGGGCTAATGCCCTGTTATTAAACGTTCTTACCTACGGTTTTTCCGTTTTAGAAGCTTTAGCCAGTGATCCAGCGATCGATGTGCCTATTTTCGCCCATCCTGCCTTTGCCGGAGCGATGTGTGCCGGTACTGATACGGGATTAGCCTATTCTGTGGTTTTGGGAACGATGATGGCCCACGCGGGAGCCGATGCGGTGCTATATCCCGCCGCCTACGGTAGTTTACCCTTCGATCCCCAGGAGGAAGGCAAAATTCGCGATATTTTGCGCGATAGAAACGTTTTTCCGGTTCCCTCGGCCGGTATTCGTCCAGGTATTGTTCCCCAGGTCCTTGGGGATTACGGACGTAATGTTATCCTCAATGCGGGAACCGGAATTATGGACCACCCATCCGGACCGGCCAGTGGTGTGAGGGCTTTTTTTGAAGCTTTAGCCAGAATAGAAGCGGGTGAGTCTTTTGATCCCGCCAATTTGCCTGAGGGAGCCTTAAAACAGGCAATTCTACAGTGGGGTTAAGCTCAATTCTTTCAAATGCACTATAAAGACATTTTGTCAAGCATTTTTAGAAAAATTAACAAATAACTTCCCGTTTTAGATAGGGTTGCAGCGCTTCTGGCACTTTTACCGTCCCGTCTGCCTGTTGATAATTTTCCAGGACAGCAGCCATAGTACGACCGATCGCTAATCCCGAACCGTTGAGGGTGTGGACAAAATTAGTGCCTTTTTGCCCTTTTTCTTTAAAGCGAATATTGGCCCGTCGTGCCTGAAAGTCTCTAAAATTAGAACAACTGGAAATTTCCCGATAGGTATTAGCCGAAGGCAGCCACACTTCTAAGTCATAACATTTAGCAGCCGCAAAACCCAAGTCACCGCTACACAATTCAATCACTCGATAGGGCAACTGTAAAGCTTGCAGGATTGCCTCCGCATTAGCGACTAAACTTTCGTGTTCCTGAGCAGAAGCGTCAGGATGGACGATTTTGACCATTTCCACCTTATTAAATTGATGCAAACGGATCAAGCCCCTAGTATCTTTGCCATAGCTGCCCGCTTCTCGACGAAAACAAGGGGTATAGGCACAGTGTTTGATCGGTAATTGCTCCGATGAGAGGATTTCATCGCGATAGAGGTTAGTTACAGGTACTTCTGCCGTTGGTGCTAACCAAAGCTCATCATCTCGACATTTAAAGCTTTCTTCCGCAAATTTCGGCAGTTGTCCCGTCCCGCGCAGGGAGTCACTATTAATCAGAATTGGCGGTAAAACTTCTGTATAACCGGCGACAATATGGCGATCGAGCATAAAATTAATTAAAGCTCTTTCTAGGGCTGCCCCGAGGGCGATAAGATTGACAAAACGACTCTGGGCGATTTTTACTGCCCGTTCAAAGTCTAAAATGCCCAATTTTTCCCCAATTTCCCAGTGAGGCAAAATATTCGGGTTGGTGGGTTTATATTCTTCTCCCCAGCGTCTGACTTCGACATTTTCCCGTTCATCCTTACCGATGGGAGTGGTTTCACTGGGTAAATTGGGTAAATCTAAGATTTTTTGGTCAATGGCCGCTTTAATCTCTTTTTCCTGCGGTTCTAATTGAGCTAGTTTACTTTTAATCTCGTTTCCTTCTGTTTTCATTGCCAAGATTTCGGGACTGTTGACATCGCTGCCACTTTTCACTTTTTGTCCTACCAGTTTACCGATTTCGTTACCCCGGGCCTGTAAACTGCTGCGTTCTAACTCTAAAGCCTTCTGTTGTTGATTTAACTGGAGAATAGGGGCAATATCATAACTACCTCCCCGACTATCTAAGCGTTTCTGTACTTCCTCTGGATTTTCTCTAATTTGCTTTAGGTCTAACATGGTACGAGTCAGTAAAAAGTAAAAATTAAGTGGGGGAGTCGGAGAATCGGCAGCCCGAGGGGAAATGTTGTCAATCCCTAACCAATGCTCAATAATAACTCAAAACTTAACTAAAATATCGGTTAAAAGCCGCCGGTAAAATTAGCGGCAGCGGAAACTGGGGTATTGTAAAGTTTAAATACAAATATGGTCATATATAGTCATTCATGGTAATATGTACAGACAAAACTATCGGACTAGGCAAAAAAACAGGAATAAGTTATCGAACGGCTTGGAGGTGGTGGAAACAAGGGAATTTAACAGGCTATCAATTGCCTTCTGGTACAATTATCACAACGGATGACAACCCTTCAAAACCCGACGCTGA
>NZ_JADBUE010000325.1:0-10584 GCF_020245805.1 Microcystis sp. M179S2
CCCACACCCCACACCCCACACCCCACTTCCCACACCCTACACCCCACTTCCCCACTTCCCCATCTCCCCATCTCCCCACTTCCCCACTTCCCAATTCATAATTCCTAATTCCTAATTCATAAAAATTCAATACTCAACCCAAAAAACTAGATGAAAGCAATTATGGTAGTGGGGACAACATCCCACGCGGGTAAATCTTTTTTAACTGCGGCTTTATGTCGTTTATTCAACCGGAAAGGTTGGCAGGTAACACCCTTTAAAGGTCAGAATATGGCCCTTAATGCCTATGTTACCGCCGGAGGGGGAGAAATGGGTCACGCCCAGGCGGTGCAAGCATGGGCCGCGGGGACAATTCCCCGGGTAGAAATGAACCCAATTTTATTAAAACCCCAGGGAAATATGACCTCTCAGGTGATTATTAAAGGTAAGGCTGTTGGTGTCACCACGGCAGCGGATTATTATCAGAATTATTTTGACCAAGGTTGGCAAGCAATTAAAGAATCTTTAGCTAAATTATCAACAGAATTTGATCTAGTTGTCTGTGAAGGTGCGGGAAGTCCGGCGGAAATAAATCTCAAACATCGCGATTTAACTAATATGCGGGTGGCTAAATATCTCGATGCCGCTACTATTTTAGTGGTGGATATTGATCGCGGGGGGGCTTTTGCTCACGTCGTCGGTACGTTAGAATTATTAGAACCGGAGGAAAGAGCTTTAATTAAAGGTATTGTGATCAATAAATTTCGCGGACAAAAATCTCTCTTAGATTCAGGGATTACTTGGCTAGAAAATTATACCAAAATTCCCGTGTTGGGAGTTCTTCCCTATAGTGATATCTTTTTAAGTGCCGAGGATTCTCTCAGTTTACTCGATCGCCCCGCCCAAAAACCCAAAGCTGAAGTAAATATCAGTGTCATTCGTCTGCCTCATATCGCTAATTTTACTGATTTTGACCCTCTCTGTGGCGAAGCAACGGTCAATGTACGTTATCTAGAATTACAGGAATCTTTAGGTGATCCCGATGGGGTAATTATCCCCGGTTCTAAAACCACTGTCGCTGATTTAATTGCTCTTAATCAAAGTGGTATGGCTAATCAATTACAAGCCTATCACCAAAGGGGAGGTATTATCTTTGGCATCTGTGGTGGTTTGCAAATGTTAGGGCGATTAATCCTGGATACTGACCATCGAGAAGGTCTCGAAAGTGAGGCAGCTGGCTTAAATTTACTGCCCTTAAAAACGGTAATTACTGCCGAAAAAATTACCCGTCAACGACAAGTTTTATCCAATTATCCCCAAGCTGGTTTACCGGTAATGGGATACGAAATTCACCAGGGAATAAGCGAATGGGAAAGTGAATCGGGTTATCAAAAAATGTTCGAGGAAGATGCTAGTCTGGGAATTGTCAATGATTCTCTCTCAATTTGGGGCTGTTATTTACATGGTATCTTTGATAATGGTTCCTGGCGAAGAAATTGGCTAAATCATCTGCGTCAGCGTCGCGGTTTATTATCTTTGCCTACGGGAATTGCTAACTATTGCGAACAAAGAGAAATAACCCTAGATGCTATGGCTAATTTAGTGGAAGAACATTTAAATCTTCAACCTATTTTTTCTCATTTGTAAGGAGTAATTATGACTATTGCAGTGCGTTTTTTACCCGATGATATCATCATAGAAGCGGAAACGGGAGAACTATTATTAGATGTGGCCAAAAAAGCAGGAATTGACATTCCTACCGGCTGTTTAATGGGTTCCTGTCACGCTTGCGAGGTAGAATTAGATGATGGTACTCAAATTTGTAGTTGTATTACTGGTATCCCCGGCGATCGAGATTCTTTAACCGTTCATTTATACTCCGATCCGCTTTGGTAGTTGTTCAGGTTTTCTGATAACAGAAGTCAGCTATTAATGTTAAGTTTACGACTTCTAACTGGGAGAATAATGGCTCGGCGACTTCTCGTCTAGGGGAAGGTTTTTGATTTTTGCAAGATGTACATTGACAATAGTATATGCAATATATTCATAAAATACTATGGTATATCGTATCAATGGGATGTGACAATAAATTTCACTAAACCCTTGACAAAAGTTACTTTCTGTATTACCTTTCGACAGTAGTGGTGCTGCCACGGGAAATACTTACATATTAACTATCTTAAAATATGTCAGATTATTATCATTATCAAAATTCTTGCTGTGGGACTGCCCACGCTTATTTGCTACCTTCTCTAAGTCAGATTTTTGCCGATCTTGCTCCTCCTGAAAAGCGTATTTTTGACCTCGGTTGTGGCAACGGTTTGATCGCTAATTGGTTATCAGAAAAAGGATTTCAAGTCAGTGGCTGCGATCCTTCCGAATCGGGGATAGCAGAGGCAAAAAAAGCCTATCCTGAACTTGATCTATACGTTGGCTCCGCCTATGATGATCTGGCTAGTAAATTTGGTACTTTTCCGCTGCTAATTAGTTTGGAAGTGGTAGAACACGTCTATGCCCCGCGCAATTACGCTAAGACCGTTTATAATCTGCTGCAACCCGGAGGATATGCGTTGATATCCACTCCCTATCATAGTTATCTCAAAAATTTAGCCCTAGCGGCTACGGGTAAGATGGACGAGCATTTTACCGCTCTTTGGGATCACGGACATATTAAATTTTGGTCGGTCAAAACTATCACACAACTGTTAACAGAAGCTAATTTATCGTTAGAGAAAGTCTATCGTATTGGTCGTATTGCTCCCTTAGCGAAGACGATGATTATTCTCGCTCGTCGGGGTCAATAAATCATACTAAATCCTGTTCAAAAGGTATAGGAGAGGTGGGATCAGGGAATTTGAGCATTTGTACTAAAATTCCCAATACGCAGTTTAAATACAGTACAGCTTAGTCAAACTTGGGAATAATCCAAGCCGCTATAATAGCCAATAAAACAACAATTTCTAAGACCTTATATAAGTTAAGGGATTGTAGCCACTGAAAAATCTTAGCTAGACGCAAACTTAACCCCCATTGACGTAATTGAGATAACCATAATTTCGGGCTATCTTGTTCACGAAAACGCCATTTAAGGATAGATAATAACAGGGGAACTCCTCCCACTTTAGCAGTCATGAGCAGGTGCAGCACCAGACATACTACCATAATTAACCAACTGAGCAAATGGGCATAATACCAAAAGTGATTTAATTCCCCTTCCGGTAGCCATTTGGAATCCATCATCCGGCCACTATACAAGGCAAAAGTTAGGGCAAAAAGAGTCAAAGTATTGACTAAACGATGGAGACTATACCACCAAATCGGCTTACCAAATTGGGTTAATTTGTTAAGAGAATCACTTTGAATTAATCTTTTGTTGCCGCGACGAAAAGCATAGATAGCAAAAACGGGAAAAATAATCAGAGTATAGAGGCCAAAAGTGCCATGAATACTTTCAATTTCTTGATATTCTGGTAAGGGCAGTTTTAACCAACGACCGTCAAAAGTATCATAGGTCCAATAGGCCGTAACCATGGCGGCAATGAGGGCAATTCCCGTGAATCCGTGCAGAATTCGCAGTAAAAGAGGTTGATAAGGTTGATTAGTTTTCATGAACTCGATCGATACAATGGGGTATGTAAACTTGCCCAGATACTATGTTAACTAATCCTTGGCTCGTCGCTGTTCTTCTCAATACCGTCCTCCTCGGAATCGCCTGGATTGCCCCAAAAAAGCTCTTAACTCGGATGGGTTATCTCCATGCTTGGGTTTTAGGGGTGATTGTCTGGGGAAGCTTGGGATGGCGCGGTTATCTAATTGTTTTATTCTATTTCCTCGTCGGGTCTACTGTCACCCGCATCGGTTTAGCGCGCAAGGAAGCGGAGGGAATTGCCGAAAAAAGAGCGGGGGTGCGCGGTCCTGAAAATGTCTGGGGTTCCGCTTTAGCGGGGGCAATTTGCGCTATCCTAAGTCTTTTTGCCGCTTCTCCCTGGGATTACCTCTTAATACTCGCTTATGTGGCTAGTTTTAGCACCAAATTAGCCGATACTACTGCCAGTGAGGTGGGCAAAGCTTATGGTAAAACCACTTATCTGATTACTAATTTTAAATCCGTCCCCCGGGGAACAGAAGGGGCTGTTAGTTTAGAAGGAACGATCGCTGGTTTGTTGGCAGCCACGGCTATTTCCCTGTTAGCATGGGCTATCGGTGCGATCGATCTTATCGGTGTGTTATGGTGTGTAATTGCGGCATTTATCGCCACCAATATCGAAAGTCTCATCGGCGCTACCCTACAAACCCGCTTTCTGTGGTTAACTAATGAATTGGTCAATGTGATCAATACGGTTATCGGTGCGATCGTGGCTATACTGTTAAGCTTGCTCTGGTCTTTCCGCTAAAATTAAGTGACTAAAAAAATTTTTCAGAGAATATCTATGCTAAAGTGGCGTTTTTGTGCATTGTCCCTGCTTTTACTGCTAATTACTGCCTGTGGGACGGAAAATCAATCTAATTCTAGTTCTAACACCGCAAGTAGTCCCGATGCTGGCCGCTTGCAAACGGTGAAAAATCGCAGTAAGTTAATTTGTGGCATTAACGGAGAAGTGTCGGGGTTCAGCTTTGTTAATGAAAAAGGCGAATATTCGGGCTTAGATGTGCAAATTTGCCGAGCTATCGCTGCGGCTCTCTTTGATGATCCCTCTAAAGTCGAATATCGTAAACTTAGCCCCCAAGAGAGATTTACTGCCGTACAGACGGGAGAAGTGGATATCCTCAGTCGCAACACCACCTGGACGATTAACCGGGATACCGCCCTGGGGATGGAGTTTATCACCCCGGTTTTCTATGATGGTCAGGGAATTATGGCCACGAAAGCCAGTAATATTAAGAAATTAGAAGATTTAAGCGGAAAGTCCATTTGTGTGCTGTCGGGAACCACCACGGAACAAAATCTGGCCGATGCCATGGCAAAAGCGGCAGTTCAAGGTTATAAACCGATCGTTTCCGATGATGTGGAGGCTTTATATACAGCTTATCAGGCGGGGCGCTGTCAGGCCGTCACCTCCGATCGCTCCCAATTGGTGGCCCGGCGCTCGGTTTTTCCCCGACCGCAGGATCATCAATTATTAGAAGTGGTAATATCTAAGGAACCCTTGGCCCCGGCCGTGGCCGATGGTGATCCCGCTTGGTCGAATGCCGTCCGCTCGATCGTTTTTAGTTTAATTCAAGGGGAAGAATTCGGGATTAACTCCCAAAATATTGGCACTTTTGCCGATAGCAAAGACCCCAGTATTCGGCGCTTTTTGGGTATTGATGAGAAGTTAGGCGAAGATATGGGTTTACCCAATGATTTTGCCCAAAGAGTCTTAAAACAGGTGGGTAATTACGGTGAAATTTATGAGCGGGAAATCGGTAAACCCCTACAACTCGATCGAGGTTTAAATAATCTTTGGACAAAGGGGGGTTTATTGTATTCTCCTCCTTTTCGTTAGTTTTAAGATTGTGTTTCCTGACGGGGAATATAGACCCCTATGGCCGCTGGAATAACTCGAAACATGGCGGGAGTAGTGCTAGTAATTTCGCCATCGGTGTTAATACTATGGGGTTTACGAGTCTGAATTTGAATTTCTTTCCCCTTAAGAGTTCTCACCCAAGATAATAAACCCTGTTGTCCTCGCGGTAATGTCCATAAAAGCGGGAAAATTTGCCACCAGTGTTCAATTTCTAGGCTATATAAATCTAACCTTTGATCGTCGATTTGGGCATCGTGAGCGAAGGTTCCTTGTTGCAAGGCAGAGCCTTGGAACACAATATCGAAGGCTCTGCCTTAAAGTAGTATTCAGGTAGAATCTGAAGAGAGAGTTCCCCTGTAGAACCTGGGAACGACATAATAATTCCCCTTTGAAAGCTTGATCAAGGATACTGGGAAGGATTGCGTCACTTCACTTTGTAGTTTTTAAAATTACGCTTTTTCTGGAAGGGGGATTATTACGGGATCTCATTGCCTTAACTAAAATATTCCAAGACCTCATAGATAATACGGCAGGAAAAGAGATTCTGATGGCGAAAACAAAATGTTTTTGTTTTAAGGCCACTAATAACCAATGTAGTTTAACATAATTACATATATATGAGAGTGGTGGCAGAACAGACTGATATTTTGGATTAACTAAGTTATATATTTTCTCTTTGATCAAAATGTTAGTGTTGAGTCGCTTTAACAATGAAGACTTTTGATTATAACTACCAGACCAAACTACTCGATACACTAAACAGGAGTTAACAAACACAGCATCCCCAAACTGAGCAATGCGAAGCCAGCAATCAATGTCATTGTAACAGTCATCTAAACTTGAATCCCAACCCCCTGAGTTAAGAAAAGCATCTCTGAGAAAAGCAACTTGGCTAGTTGTTCCGAAGGGAACTTGTTCTAGGAGCATACCATAGTGTATATCTGCTTGAGCGATATAGAAAGCCTGTTCAAGTCCTATTTTTGGAGTTTGACAGATTTCTACTCCTTTAATATCCACCTGTGTCGCCTGACAGGAACAAATGACAGCTTCGGGATACTGAGCAATATTTTTCATTATTTCCTCTATACAATTAGGGGCAAGATAGTCATCATCATCGAGTAGTTTAATCCAATCTCCTTGAGCAGCTTTAACCCCTACATTTACCGAAAAGGATTGCCTCATATTCTTGAGATTACGATAGAAGATAATATCTTCCCCCAGGCTTTGAATATATTCTGCTGTACCATCAGAGGAACAATCATCAACCACAATGACTTCACAGGGAATAGATTGATTTAAGGCCGAAGCGATTGCTCTTTTAAGCAACGATAAACGATTGCAGGTTGTAATAACAATACTAAATTTCATCTTTATTAACTATAATTAAAATTTTCTCCTATGAGCCATCAGAAAATCAGCATAAGCTTTTTGAGTCAGGAAAGGTTTAGCTTTAAGATAAAATTCTTGATGACGATAATCACGGGTATAAGGTAATTGTTCTAAGTGATCTGCTAAACGAATAGTTATTAAAGCACTAAGCTCTGTTTGAGTTAAAATTATTTCCTTGTTATCACGATAATTTATCAGTTTAAATTCATTAACTTGCTCAAAATTAGAGGGGAAATGTTTTCTATCTTCAAGACAATAATAGTAAACTAATTTTTCAGCATCAGAACCAATAGCAGCCTTAATTATACCTCTTTGTTCTAGATTAACCAAACTTTTTCTATAGCTATAAGTTCCATAGATGCTGTGATAAAGACCAGCCAGACAAATCTCTTCAGATGAGTTCCATTTTTTCAAGATTCTATAAGTTCCTAATAAATGACTATATAAAGAGCGTTTATTAAGATGTTCAGTGGAATCGGTTGCTAATTTCTTCAAAATTTCTCTTTGCTCTTTAGGGGGATCATATTGTCTATCTCTCCATAAATATATAAATTCACCTACAATATTTGGGGCGAAGTGTTGTAAGTTTTTCAATCGATTTTTAATGAGGGTATTAGTAGCCATATTGTTGATTGAATTAATGATTATATAATTTGTCATAGGAATTTATCGGGGCATAAGCTTATTGCTTATCAAAGGTGCAAACTCTACTAATAAAACCCATAAACTTAGGTCAAATGGATGTGCTAATAGATGTCTCGGAAGGATTCTGCTTAAAGCAATTCGCTCTCTCAATCCTTGGCGGGTTTTGGCTGCCTTATTTGGCCAATGTTCGAGGATGATTTTCAAAGTAAATTCTTGAGGATCTAAGTAAGGATATAAAAACCATAACAGCAAGTTACACATTGAGCTAATAAAAGCAGTTGACTCATTAGCTAGACTTTCTTCAAAGGAAATAGCACCTTTCACCAGCAGTGATTGATCAGCAGTGATAGTGGCTGTGATAATATCCAACATATTAGTTAATGATTTCAATCTATTTTCCAGTAATACAGCATCTTGGGGATAGACAGAAAACCGATAACGAAGAGCATCTGCTAAAGTGTTTATGTGATTATCTATTAATTTTTCAAGGTTTTGTAATCTTAACTTCGTCCCCTGAGAATTATTATGGCGACGATATCCAACCGTAATACAATGGTTTCTTATCAGAGATTGATTAACACTTAACCTTAACCAAGTATAGTAATCTACAGCAGTTCCCGTAAACTGTGTTGGCCAGCCATTGATGGAATCGAGTGCTTCGCGTCGAATCACAACAGCTGAGGGAGTGGCGACAGAATTGGTAGGGAAAAAGTTCCAAGGAGCAAAAAACTGAGAATTGAGGACTGGAGAGGGAAAATTTAGGCTATCTTCATGAAAATGGGCGCAATTGGCTACACAAGCAGCAGATTGGGGAAATTGTTCTAGAATTGTATTCATAAGGCGCAGGTGATCTCGATGCCAGATGTCATCCTGATCGAGAAATGCTACTAGAGGCGCAGTAGTATGTTTGAATCCAAAATTGCGGGCGCAATGAGAACCCTTGTCAGGATTTCGTAATAAAGTGATACCTGAAAAAGACTTGACAATCTCTAGGGATTCGTCCTCAGAACCATCGTCAACCACTACTATTTCTCTCGGTGGTTGAGACTGGGAAAATACTGACTCGAGTGTTTGTCGAATCCATTGAGAGCCGTTGAATAAAGGGATAATAACAGCTACGTCCATAACCTTAGCGTTTTGATCTATAAGCCATATCATAATTCTAATTTGCTCCCAGTCGCTTTAAAAATGTGAGCTGATCTGCTAAAACTGCTTCCCGACTGCGGAGACGCGCCGCTACCCAAGCAGCCCGAATCGCTTGGATCTCCGCCTGAAGATTCCGGCCACTCATTTCGTTGTTAAAAGTACGCCTCAAAACACTTAAACCGCAATTGAGCCGCGCCATCTCATGCAGAAGTTCGAGGAAGGGTATAGGGTTGCCGCCACTAATTCTCGTTACTCCACCGAATCCAACGATACGATTGTTTAAAATTTGAAAAATTTGTTCAACTGTACCATCTGCCAGTAAATCCCAAATAGAGTTTTTTTGGCGTGAAATCATTAAATCATTCAGTCCAATATAACTATAGTCCCAACCTAGATCTCTAAGCTCATGGCAATGTTCTACTAATGTGTGAGTCTCAATTTGGACTAGGGTTTTAGCTCTTCCATTGACTAGAGAAATAAATTTATCTACCTCACTGGGAACTTTTGCCATCGGTAGCATAATAATCTTAGCTCCAGAATCTAGGGCAGTTTCTATCTCGTCAGAAGTATTGTTATCTAAGGGATTAATTCTTACTGTAATTGGGATGGAGATAACTTCAGCTAGAGCAACCACATCTTCTGGTGTATCGGCGTTGATTTGGGTTGAATAGCTAATCTGTCGCTCTCGTTTACCAATCCGTTCCCAGTCTACAATGATACTATCAATCCCTACTTGCTCGGCTTGTTTAGCCAATAAAGCATCTGTGGTAAATAGAAATAAACGCAAATGGTCAATATCTGTAGTATAGTGGCTCGTTATGGGGTTCATTATAGTGATCAATGATTCTTAAGTCTTTAGCTATGACAAAGTTAACACAATCTAATGAGCAATGGATAGAAGGTGTAGAAGTTTGCCCTCTCAAGTTATTGCCAAATGAAAAAGGACGACTCATGGAAATTCAACGGGCTGATGATAAGATTTTCCCCGGCTTTGGACAAGTCTATATTACTTCAACTTTGCCCGGTATTGTTAAAGCTTGGTACAGACACACAACGCAAATTGATCAAATTGCCGTCATGGTAGGACTGTTGAAACTTGTCCTTTACGATGACCGGGAAACCTCACCCACCAGAGGCAAAATTAACACGATATTTTTAGGCGAATTGGCTCCTAAACTTGTACAAATTCCTCCCGGTATTTGGCATGGTTTTCAGACAATTGGCGAGCGGGAAGCTTTTGCACTGCATCTAAACTCGGTCGCTTTTCAGGCAGACGCACCAGATGAAGATCGCTTACCTTATGATACTAATATTATTCCCTATCAGTGGTAAACTAAGTGGTAATATCTAAGGAACCCTTGGCCCCGGCCGTGGCCGATGGTGATCCCCCTTGGTCGAATGCCGTCCGCTCGAACGTTTTTAGTTTAATTCAAGGGGAAGAATTTGGGATTAACTCCCAAAATATTGCCACTTTTGCCGACAGCAAAGACCCCAGTATTCGGCGCTTTTTGGGTATCGATGAGAAGTTGGGCGAAGATATGGGTTTACCCAATGATTTTGCCCAAAGAGTCTTAAAACAGGTGGGTAATTACGGTGAAATTTATGAGCGTGAAATCGGTAAACCCCTACAACTCGATCGAGGTTTAAATAATCTTTGGACAAAGGGGGGTTTATTGTATTCTCCTCCTTTTCGTTAATTTTAAGATTGTGTTTTCTGACGGGGAATATAGACTCCTAAAACGCTAGGAATAACTCGAAACATGGCGGGAGTAGTGCTAGTAATTTCGCCATCGGTGTTGATACTATGGGGTTTACGAGTCTGAATTTGAATTTCTTTCCCCTTAAGAGTTCTCACCCAAGATAATAAACCCTGTTGTCCTCGCGGTAATGTCCATAAAAGCGGGAAAATTTGCCACCA
>NZ_JADBUE010000326.1:0-5461 GCF_020245805.1 Microcystis sp. M179S2
ACCGATAGGTTATTGCCCGAATGCTTCGCCCCTACAGGACGCGGGCCGATGAAGACGCAAGGTTTTGAACGACGATTCTCTCAAAATCTTGCACCTGTTTCGCTCGTAAAGCCCCAAAACCCTTACTTTGCCTACATTTCAAATTTATTCAGCAAACCCTATCTAAATTACTCGTTAAGACTGTCTATGAGCAGGGAGCAGAGAGAAAAAACCTGACTCCCGATGACTGAAAGCTGATCACCGACAAAACCTATCCCAAAACGATCAAATCGCGCAGGGATTGAATTTCCTCGGTTTGTAAACGCGCCCCAAAAGTAGAAACCACCCGGGCAGCCGCTAGAGAAGCGAGATTTCCTGCCCCTTTGTAACCCATACCGTGGGTAATGCCGTAGAGAAATGCACCTGCATACATATCCCCCGCGCCGACGGTATCGATCGCCTGTACGGGATGGGGGTCAATTTCCAGGAGATTTTCGCCATCATAGATCAAAGAACCACTGGCACCCCGGGTGATAGCGAATCCTTTGGCAATGGTTTTAAAATAGGCGATCGCTGACTCAATTTCCTCGCTGCCGGAAATAGTCAAAGCTTCCGACTCATTAGCGAAAACGAAATCTAACCCCGTTCCGATCATTTCCAGTAATCCCTCCCGGAAGAAGATCGCCATATTGGGATCCGACAGGGATAAAGCGGTTTTGACTCCAGCAGCCTGAGCAATTTCTCGCCCTTTAATAGCGGCAGCTTTGGCAGTGGGAGAGGTGACGAGATAACCTTCGAGATAGAGATAATCGGCATTAACGATCGCTGAAGGGACTAATTCTCGTTCGGAAATTTCCCCGGTGATGCCGAGAAAAGTATTCATGGTGCGATCGGCATCGGGAGTGACGAAAACTAGACATTTTCCCGTGATTCCCACCTCTTTTTCGCCGCCGTGTTCATTGGTATGCAAACCACAGGCGCGCAGATCTTGCAGATAAAACTTACCTAATTCGTCATTGCCCACTTTACAGGAATAGAAACCTCTACCCCCCAACTGAGCGATCGCTACTAGGGTATTCGCCGCCGAGCCGCCACCGCTGCGTTTACAATCAAGAGCCAATTTTTCCATCAACTGGGTTTGACGATTTTCGTCCACCAGCGTCATCACTCCTTTATCGATGCCTAATTCTTGCAGTAATTCAGGAGAGACTTGAAATTCCATATCGACGAGCGCGTTACCGATCCCATAAACGTTGTATTGTTTGCCCATAATTTAGTCGATCGCCTAAAAATACTTTGTTATTGATAGTAGGGAAAGAAGGGGCAAAAAGCTAGGGGCTTTTTTCAGCCGGAGAATATCATAATCAAAAATAATGGGTGTGCTAGTCTCACACCCCCAGTAATTTGTGTTAAGTTTTGTTTAACTAAGCCACTTTAAGCCTCATCGTAGGCTTCTAGATCCAACAGATAAAGATAAGGTTCGGCTAATTCCTGCCTTTGAAAAGCGATCGCTCGCAACAGATGCCAATCCCGCAAAGCCTCGAAGGGGTTACTATACTCATCTTTTTCTAGTCGTTCGGCCAAAGAAGCAATATCAGCGGCGGTATACTTGGCAATATCTTGATCAGTGAAGCTTATAACTGTCATTTATGCACCTTCCTCGACCTTTGTTCTATTTATAGCCTAACATATATTCTGAGTTGAAAAAATGCCTTCCCCGCCAAGTTAAGAACTGTAAATGGAAGGGTAATTGTGGTACAATTCCAGCAAAAAAGCTATTTTTGGTTGATCTTCTATGAAAACAGCCCTCATTACTGGCGCTTCCACCGGTATCGGTGTCGTCTTTGCCCGTCAACTTGCCCAACGGCAAATGGAGCTAATTTTAGTCGCTAGATCCAGAGATAAACTAGAACAATTAGCGGCGGAATTGGGGGAACAATACGGGGTAAAAGTGACAGTTATCGTTCAAGATCTGACCGTTGCTGGGGCGGGAAAGCTGGTATATGATACGGTGAACCAAAAAGGAATCAACGTTGATTTACTGGTAAATAATGCCGGTTTTGGTGATTATGGTGCTTTTAGCGAGCAGGATTTAGCCCGACAGTTAGAAATGATCCAGTTAAATAATCTGGTATTGGTGGAATTAAGCCACTATTTTCTCCGTCCCATGCTTGCTGGCACTGGGGGGGCAATTATCAATGTTGCTTCCATTGCCGGGTTTCAACCGCTGCCCTATCTTTCCGTCTATGCGGCGACAAAAGCTTTTGTCCTCAGTTTTAGCGAGTCTCTCTGGGCAGAAAATAAGGAGAAAGGCGTTGAAATCCTCGCTCTTTGCCCCGGTCCGACGGAATCCAATTTTTTTGAGGTGGCCCGATTTCCCAGTGCCTTTATGGGCAAAAACGGCCGGTTAGATTCGGCAGAAGTGGTGGTACAAGAGGCTTTAACTGCCTTGGCAAATAAGCGCCCCAACGTGGTAGCCGGTAAATTGACTAATAAAATTATCGTCAATCTGCCCCGTTTTTTACCCAGAAGTTGGATCGTGTCTTTGATAGAAAAGCAATTTAAGCTATAAGTAGAATAAAGCGAATTAGAGCAATTGCTGATAGGATTTTAAGGGAATACCTGTCCGGTTTCTCACTTCGATCGCCGAACGATAGACACCGTTTTTTTCTCTTTCGGCGACAATTTTATCAGCCACGGAAAAGTCAAGACCGAGATTGACTAATTCCGCAACGGAGTAGTAGTTTAAACAACGCCAAGAAACGTCAACTTCTTGGCGAATATCGTAGGCAAAGATAACCAAAGGTTCCAATTTTTTCAGATAATTTTCTGGTAAACCAGCCAGGAAGTGTAATTCTTCTAAATGGGTAAAAATATGTCCTTCGTTACGGACAGAAACGATATCATTGGCATAGACAATCGGCAACCCTAATTTATAAACCAGATCGTTGGTGGAACAGCTGTTAATATCAATTTTTTCGAGAGGAGAGGATGACTGTCTGGAATCGGTTCTATTTGCCGAAGCTATTGGATGGGAATTAAGCTGTTGACGGATGTATAAACCCAGGCCGATTTGGGCAAACCAAATGACGATAAAAGACTCTTGTGTAAGGAAAATAAGGGAGATAATTGTCAGGGCAATGCCGACAGATAACCAACTTTGGTTATTGTTTTTTTTGCCAGCATTAGCAATGGCAAGCCCACCGAAAACTGGGACTAAAGACAGCCAGATCCACTCGGAAGATTCGGGAGGGCGAGGAGAGAGATTAGACATATTTTTTTAAAGAGAATCTAAATATTTTCTGCGTTTTTCTTCGTATTCTTCAGCAGTAATAATTCCCTGATCGTAAAGTTTTTTAAGCTGGAGTAAAGTAGCGGTTTTTTGCTGGGCTGATTCTGGCAGTCCTCGCTCTCTACTGCTGGGGAGATAGTTAGGATTATATTTAGCATCAAAAGCTTGATCTGACATGATGATTAAACCAATAAATTCAAAAAAAGCAATGATGCCAGGGATAAAAGTCCAGAAGAAAAGTAGATAAAAAATACCTGCCAAATTCTCCCCTAGATAAAACTTATGGATGCCAAGATAACCGAGAAAAAAGGCTAGTAAAGCCGCTATAGTTCTATTTCTCATAATTTTTGAGATTTCCCTAATTTAGCCAAAAGAAAGTATAAAACCACGATGCCTGTCTGTAATTCCAAGAGAGTAATATAACCCTTGACTAGATAATTTAATTCTAGGGAGGAATTAAAGGCAAAAACTAGCGCACCCAAGGCTAAAAAAGGCAGTAAACGCCAGCCAGACTTGGGTATTTTTATTCCCGTACTGTTAACCTGATTCATGGGCTAATTCTCTAGGTTGGTCTTTTTCGGTGATAGTCGCAAAATCGGGCTTTGTCAAGGGGTGGTTTGATTAACTTTTAGCATCTCAACGAGGATATTATGGGCCTCCTTGGCTGATTCTAGGGTGCGTTCAAAAGGTATTCTAATTGTTTGACTCTCCCCTAATTTTTCTACGGCTAAATCCATACCTTCGGGATCGATGGAGAGCATTTGAGCGGTTTCTGCATCGGTAATATTGCCGTAAACTTGAGCGTAGAAAAGCACGGCATCACCGTGATCCTTGTTCATGTGTTTACAAATGCGATCGCTAATGGCGGGAGTGATAGTTTCAGACATAATATTCCCGAAAAAAATCGATAATAAGGTGGGGACGGATAAAAGCTAGTTCTAAATCGAGGCCAATGGGGTGATATTAGCTAGGGTAGCGTAATTAATCGCTAATTGCCAGATAATTTGGGCGTGAGGATGGCAGGTATCAATAATAAGTTTAATATTATTTTCTTGACAAAAATCCTTAATTGTGCATTGCTCTAATTGTCCCACTTAAGGTCAATCGGGGTAGAGAGTCAGATCCCGGGGCTGCCCGTGCAGTTAAATTGCCTGTTGAGATGAAACAAGAGGCAACAGTAAAGGGATTGGGAGAGATTGAGCTAATCTAAGGATAGGCGATTAAAATGCCTCTTAGCTTAAAACCCCACACCCTGCCCCTGGGAAAAACTTTTTTCAGTACACCCTATATATTTTATCGTTCACAACCGACAACAGAAGCGGTGTAGGTATTACCGATGTGCTGAATACCATTGACAAAAAGATTGACTAGAAAAGGTTGATCATTTGCCCGTACTGTGGCAGTAATTGTTAAGGGTTTATCGGGTTCGATTCGTACTCCATTAGTATTAAAAAATTCCTCGTTAGTTTGATCGCTATACTTGAGAAACAGCCGGATATCAAAGGAGGCAGCCCGGGGAACAGAAACCGTGATGATAAACCTCTGAAAACTTCTACCCCCCGGAACTGCCCAATCGGTATTCCAATTATTACGGGTTATGGTGACACCGAAGGGACCTGGAATAGTGGGTTGCGAGACGGTTTTAGTGATTTCACTACCTTCACCCCCTAATAAAGAAAGTGGCCGACAATTTTGCGCCGCTGCCGGTAGATGTAAGCTTAATAATACCGCCGATAGACCTAAGTAGAAAAGCACGGCATCACCGTGATCTTTGTTCCTGTGTTTACAGATGCGATCGCTAATAGCGGGAGTGATAGTTTCAAACATAAGATTCTGGAAAAAAATTGATGATAAGGTGGGGACGGATAAAAGCCAGTTCTAAATCGAGGCTAATGGAGGGATATTAGTTAGAGTAGCGTAATTAATCGCTAATTGCCAGATAATTTGGGCGTGGGCATGGCAGAGATCAATAATAAGTTTAATATTATTTTCTTGACAAAAATCTTTAATTGTGCATTGATCTAATTGTCCTACTTAAGGTCAATCGGGGCAGAGAGTAATAGTTAGTAAAAGTATAGTCAAATATAGACAGACTGAATTCCATTTCAGAAATTCCCTTCACTTTTACTTCGAGAGATTGATTCTCCTTGGGTGAACTACGCACCTCTCTATCCCATAGCGGTTAAACGC
>NZ_JADBUE010000327.1:0-6427 GCF_020245805.1 Microcystis sp. M179S2
AATAGCGACTCTTGTTCGGGTGTGGGGTAAAATCGAAACGAATAGGCTTTTTCCATACCTCACATTTTAGCATATATTTCGTAAATGTGCTAATATTTAACAGTAAAGCCGTCGTAGAACGACGGGGTTTCAGACCCAAAATTTCCGATGAGCCAAACCATCACACCTTCTTCCTTAAAAGCTAGTTTAGCCCCCAATCCCACTAGAGCAGCAACGGTGGACGATGGGGGAAATGTGCTAGGGGAATTTCTGCAAGAAACTCTGGCCATGACTAAACGTCTGTTCATCCAATTACAACGTCGTCCTTCAACCCTAATCGCGGGGGTAATTCAGCCCTTTATGTGGCTGATTTTATTTGGGGCATTGTTTTATAAGGCTCCCCAGGGTCTATTCGGCGACGATCTCAGTTATGCTAAATTTCTCGCCCCCGGGGTGATTGTCTTTACCGCTTTTTCTGGGGCCTTAAATGCTGGTTTACCGGTAATGTTCGATCGAGAATTTGGCTTTCTTAACCGTCTCTTGGTAGCACCTTTAACCACTCGTTACTCGATCGTGGCCGCTTCTACCATCTATATTATCGCCCTCAGTTTCATCCAAACCGCCTCGATCGTGGCTGCTAGTGCCTTTTTAGGGGCAGGATTGCCCAGTTTAGCCGGATTAGGTGCGATCGCTTTGATTGTTTTCCTAATAGTTTTGGGTATGACCGCCTTAAGTCTCAGTTTAACCTTTGCTCTCCCCGGACATATCGAATTAATCGCCGTCATTTTCGTCACCAATTTACCGCTTTTATTTGCCAGTACCGCCCTCGCTCCCTTAAACTTTATGGCAGATTGGTTACAAGTAATCGCTAGTCTCAACCCTCTTACCTATGCGATCGAACCGATCCGTTATATTTATTTCAATCAGCACTGGTCTTTTGATAGCATAGTCTTACAAACCCCTTGGCTTGACCTCAATTTCTTGACAGTTTTAGGCCTGCTCTTAGCTTTCGATCTGCTAATCCTTTTGGCAATTCAGCCCTTACTTCGTCGTCGTTTTGCTTAAATCAGTTATCAGTTATCAGTTATCAGTTATCAGTTTACTTTCACTGAAAAGCCTGCAACTTTCTCACCACCAAAAACTAGACAAGTAAGTAGTTATAATTAAATTGAAGATAGATTTTGCCTCTGATTGCCCCTTAGTCGCCCCTTGATAAGGGGGGTGCCTGACAACTTTTAACACCTACCCACTTAATTTTCTGAGGAGTTAGTTAGATTATGAATACTCAAAAAATGTTGATCAAATCGTCTTTATTCCTAGCTACTATTTTATTGGTCGGGGCTGATTTTAGTCCGCAAGTGTTAGCTCAAAGCTTGAACCCCAGTCAGCCAGATTATCAAAAAAATGAACGTAGTTCCGATGGCAGGGATGATCTCGGTGGTTTTAATCCTTTAGACTTGATTCATAATAGTAATTTTCGTCGTAGCCGGGACGGAGCGGAATTTCAGGAAGACACCCTCAATAATATCAACGAAGCGGCCGAGGAGTTTAAACGCAAGCAAAGAGAACAAATAGAAAATCTCCAAAATCCTGCCCCAGAAACCAAATAAAACCCTTTTTTTTGAGTAGCTAGACACAATTAATTACACATATCTAACTACCTCTTGCCTCTTGCCTATTGCCTATTGCCTCTTGCCCATCCTAACCAGGAGGTTGATTTTGGCCGATTGCTTAGTATATATGATCGCTAAGTGCAGATGATCTGAGAAAGACCGATAACTGAAGAGCATTGGGGGGTTTATCTGACACGAATTTATATTAAACTTAGGATTGGTTTATTGAATTATCGTCTTATTAAAACTGTGGAAGTAATGGAAATCGGGCAAAAAGTCAAGGTCTGTCGCTTAAGAGACCGCGTTAACTCGGATGTAGCGGGTAAATTGGGTAAAGTGGGTGTCATCAAAAATTTTAAGATGACCGATGGCAGCGGTGTTGGTGCTGTTGTCCAGTTCGATGATAAGACCGCTACTTGGTTTTTTGAGGATGAACTCAAACTCATCTAAATATAACGCTTAGGAATTAACTATGTCCTTAATTTTGACCTTTTTGGGCAAGGGGGGCAGCGGTCGCAGTACGATAGCGATCGCTTCGGCAAGAAAAATGGCTGGTCTGGGGTCAAAAGTTCTCTTGATCGGTCAAGATTCCGGTCCTGCTTGGGGATTACTCCTCAAGGCCTCCCCTAGCTCCTCCATTACGGAAATTGCCCCCAATCTCTCGGTTGTGCAGCTTAGTAGTACACAGTTACTAGAAAAAAGTTGGGAAGAAGTCAAGGAACTGGAAAAGCAGTATTTGCGTTCTCCCACCTTGAAAAATGTTTATGGTCAAGAGTTGGGCATTTTACCCGGAATGGATCAAGCTCTAGCTTTAAATTTCCTGCGGGAACAGGATAAAAGCGGAAATTACGATGTCATCATCTACGACGGCAGCGGAGATATCAACAGCCTGAGAATGTTGGGTATTCCAGAGGTAGGTGGCTGGTATTTACGGCGTTTTCGGCAGGTTTTCAGTGATTCCGAGATTGGTCGCACCCTTTCTCCCTTTTTCCAACCGATCGCCGCTGCCGTGCTGAATTTCTCCTTTAATCCCGATGGTTTGGGGAAGAAGGCCGATAATAACATTTTAGACGAGGGGCGCTCGGCTTTAGCCGATCCTCGGCGAGTTTTAGCCTATCTAGTCACCAATGATGATCCACTTGCGATCGCAGATGCCAAATATCTTTGGGGTGGGGCGCAGCAAATCGGTTTAAATGTGGGGGGAGTGATTTTTAATCGCTGTCAGAGTGCCACGGAGGATTTTGCCCCGCTGCCGGCGGCGATTTTACCGGACCGTCAAGGAGAAGATTGGCAGGAGTTAATCGCCGAGTTACCCAATTTTCTCACGGTGCAGCCGCCCAAACCGTTAATAATCGATACGGCAGTCGGTCAGGTCAAGGTTTATTTACCCGGATTCGAGAAAAAACAGGTAAAACTGACGCAATCGGGTCCAGAATTAACCATCGAAGCGGGGGAGCAACGGCGTAATATTGATGTACCACCGCCTCTAACCGGACGAGCGGTAAAAGGGGCAAAATTCCAAGACGGTTACTTAATTATTTCTTTTTAAGGGATTATGTCGAACACCGAGATAGAAAACAAGGATAATCGAGGCGCAAAAACTCGCCAGTTATTGGGCATGAAAGGGGCCTCATCGGCAGAAACCTCCCTCTGGAAAATCCGCTTACAATTGATGAAGCCGATCACTTGGATTCCCCTAATTTGGGGGGTTGTCTGTGGGGCTGCTTCATCGGGGAATTATACTTGGTCTTTAGAAGATGTCTTAAAAGCGGCCACCTGTATGTTACTTTCCGGTCCATTGATGACTGGTTATACCCAAACTTTAAATGATTTTTACGATCGAGAAATCGATGCAATTAATGAACCCTATCGCCCGATTCCTTCGGGGGCAATTTCTATTCCGCAAGTAGTCGGCCAGATTTTGGTTTTATTAGCGGGTGGGTTAGGAATAGCTTATCTTCTCGATCGCTGGGCCGGTCATGATTTCCCGATCATGCTCTGTTTAACCCTATTTGGTTCTTTTATCGCCTATATTTATTCAGCGCCACCTTTAAAATTAAAACAAAATGGTTGGCTGGGAAATTATGCCCTCGGTGCTAGTTATATAGCATTACCTTGGTGGGCTGGTCACGCCCTTTTTGGTCAGTTAAATTGGACAATTATGATCTTAACCCTCATCTATAGTCTAGCGGGGTTAGGCATTGCTGTAGTTAACGACTTTAAAAGTGTGGAAGGTGACGAAAAATTAGGCTTAAAATCCTTGCCAGTTATGTTTGGAATTACTACCTCGGCTTGGATTTGCGTGATTATGATCGATGTTTTTCAAGCAGGAATTGCGGGTTATCTGATTAGTATTCATCAGAATCTTTATGCCGCTATTTTACTGTTATTAATTATCCCTCAGATCACTTTCCAAGATATGTATTTTCTGCGGGATCCGCTCAAAAATGATGTCAAATATCAAGCCAGCGCCCAGCCTTTTCTAGTCTTAGGAATGTTGGTGACAGGTTTGGCTTTAGGTCAGGGGATACTCTGAAGATTGTAGTTAGTAAAAACAGGAAATATTCAGTTTACGGGACATTATCGCCTTGAATCGGGCTTCTGTTTACGGTAACTTAAAAGGTCAAGAGGGGAGAAAACTGTGGCTTCTAGCTAGATCCCTAGTCTTTTCGTTACAATCAAGAGGGAATCGATGCTGGGGGAAAAATTACTTTTTTTTCTTCCCTGCGATTCGGCATTCTTGACGAACTAATCAAGAATAGTTTCTGTTTAACAAGATTGATTGAGACAAGTATCTCGAATCCTAGTAACCATGAGTAATACCAGTAACTTTCGTCAAGCTTTACGCGAGGCTAAAAGCCAAGCTCTTATCGGCCCTAATGTTATCCCCAAGGCCCTGCCCTATCTCGGTGGCGGTCTAATTTTGACTGCGGTGGGAACCTATGGCGGTTTAGGTGTGATCCAATCCTATCCCCAGATTTTCTTCCCGACTTTCTTTGTCGCCCTGGTTGCCGAGATTATTTTATTTTTTGTCGCCCGTAATACTGCCGAAAGAGGCAATACAGGCACTGCTCTGCCCCTGCTGACTCTCTATAGTCTTCTTTCTGGCTATACTCTCAGTGGAATCGTCTATGTGGCCTTAGGTACTTCCGGTGTCGGTTTGCGAGGAGTAGCAATTGCTGCCCTCGGTTGCGGCATTGCTTTTGTGTTGGGACGGAATATCGGCTCGAATCTGTCGGAAAAAGATGGTTTAGCCCTGACTCAAACCGTTAGCATCGGTATTCTCGCTCTCTTTATTGTTCTCATTGGTCAGCTAATTTTCTCTATCTTTGGTGGTGCTACTCCCACCTGGTTAGAAATCGCCATTTCTGGCATCGGGGTTTTCTTGTTTGCCGGCTCGGCAGTGGTGGACTTTTACATCTTGCCCCGTACCTACAGAGATGAGCAGTATCTCAGCGCTGCTTTATCGATGTATTTGACCTATATCAACCTATTTATCTTTATTCTGCGCCTTTTAATCGCCCTTAACGGTCGAGATTAGGGCAAATAGAGAGGAGTTAGAAATTAGTTACAACCTAAGTTCTAACTCCGCTAGAATAGTAAAGAAATGTAAACAGCCTGTAAAGATTATGACTGAACCACAACCGACTCAAACCCCCAAATTAGAAGATCCCAAATTTGGCTTTAATGACTATGCCGAGCGCCTCAACGGTAGGGCTGCTATGATTGGTTTTGTGATCACCCTGTTGATCGAGTATCTAACTGGCCAAGGTCTGTTATCTTGGTTAGGGTTACAGTAGTTTTTTAGGCTTTTTTAGGCATTCTAGGGGAAATATAGCCTTGAGTGTTAGTTAACGCATACAAGCTTCATGATTTTCCCCGTAGAATCCTTGCAAGACCGAATCACCTCGCTGTTGCGGTGTCCCGTGGGAGCGATTAGGAGCTTCAAAATCGCCCACTTCCGAAGCGGCTTCCGCTAGAAGTTTTCCCGCTATTATATAATCCTGTTTGGATAAACCTCTAGCTTCGGTAAATAACCAAGAAAGGGTATCTCCCGCTAGACAATCGGCCTGTAATTCAATGCCGATGCTCATCCCACCTTCATCGATGCCACCAATACCCCGATTCCACTGAACAGCGTGAGCGGCCTCGTGAGCGACGGCGTAAAGGGGAAATAAAGGATTATCGCTAATACCAGTAACTTGCTTGAGATTGACATAGACTGTATTATCTACAGTGCAGAAAGCCGCTAGGGAAATTACGCCGCAGGGAGTGGTTATCGGGCCATCGCTTAACAAATACTTAAAATTGATCTGGTGTAATTGAGCCGTATATTCAATTACCGCTTCTAAGGCATCCGTAATATCGTCTGCTTGCGCTCTCTGGGCTAGAGGGGATAAAATCAAGAGGGAACTACAAGAAACGGCAGATATCAGGGATAATAACCGTTTACGGCCAGAGTTAGGTTTCATGGTACTAACAAAGTCGGGAGTGAGGAAGAAGTTTAATTGATCTGAATTAGCCTACCGCTACGATCACAATTTTAAAAGCTATATCTAAGACTTCCAGAGAAAATACAGAATTTACGCGGCTTTTGATCGAAGTTTACAGAATTCCTCGTCAAGGTTTAGGAAATTAATTGGGCACGACCACTTATTGTGTTGAAAATATGTCCGTCAGTCAGGCAAAAAGCTCCTCATCGGAAATTTTGGGTCTGAAACCCCGCCGTTCTAGGTTGGCTTTACGTTAGAATTAAAAGGCCAGTCTCGAAAACCAAGTGGACGGCGCAGCACCTTGAAAACTCGGCTTAGGGGGTTCCGACCAGAAAAGCTTGG
>NZ_JADBUE010000328.1:0-5747 GCF_020245805.1 Microcystis sp. M179S2
CTTTCTAGAAAACAGAAAGGGTCAAAAAATCGGGAAAAAGCAAGAATCAAAGTAGCAAGGATTCACGCTCAAATCACCGATAGCAGGAAAGACCATTTACACAAGCTAACCACTCAATTAGTTCGTGAAAACCAAACGATTGTGGTTGAGAATTTAGCCATCAAGAATATGGTCAAAAACCCGAAATTATCTCAGGCAATATCTGATGTAAGCTGGGGAGAAATCACCCGACAATTAGCCTATAAATGCCGTTGGTACGGGAAAAATTACATCGAAATAGATAGATGTTTTCCCAGTTCTAAACGGTGCAGTAATTGTGGGTATATTGTGAAAAAGCTGCCGTTAAATGTTCGAGAGTGGGACTGTCCGAACTGTGGGACTCACCATGACCGAGACATTAACGCCAGTAAAAATATTTTGGCCGCAGGGCTTGCGGTGTCAGTCTGTGGAGCGACCATAAGACCAGAACAGAGTAAATCTGTGAAGGCAGGTGCGAAAAATCCTTCGGGAAAGAAGCAGAAACCTAAATCGTGAGGTTTGGGAATCGCCGTCCGTTTTACGGCGGCGAGGATGTCAAATAATTTAGATTGTTCTTTTCTTGCACGTCCGCTCACCGATTGCCTCCCAGCCAATGAGTTTAGAATCCGCTACCGATGAAGTCATTAAGCAAAATTTAGAACAATTTCTAATTGTTTTGTCCGTTTCCCTGAGTGTGGCCACGGTTTCGAGGATTTTTAGCTGGTTTCGCCAAATTCCTTACACCCTATTGTTAGTGATAGTCGGTTTGGGTTTAGCTTTTATCGATATCCGTCTGGTGAACCTATCCCCCGAACTGATTCTAGAAATTTTTCTGCCCCCTTTGCTATTTGAAGCCGCTTGGAATACACGCTGGCGAGATCTGAAGGATAATTGGATTCCCGTCAGTCTTTTCGCTATTGTCGGCGTAATTATCTCGATTTTCGGGGTTGGTTTTACCCTAGATGAATTGACCAATTTACCCCTATTTACGGCCTTATTAGTGGGTGCGAGCCTTTCTTCTACGGATCCCGTCGCTGTTGTCGCTCTTTTTCGCGAATTGGGGGCCAGTAAAAACCTCACCGTGCTTTTGGAAGGGGAAAGCTTATTTAATGATGGGGTCGCTGTGGTCGCTTTCGCTCTTTTGGTGGAAATTCCCCTCGGTGCTAGTGGTCTATCCTTGGAGACAACCATTAGCCGGATTGCCGCTTTTATCGGTATCGGGGTGGCAGTGGGTTGTTTAGTGGGTTTTGGTATTTCCTATCTGACTCAACGTCTCGATTTACCCCTAGTGGAACAGTCTTTAACTCTTGTGTCCGCCTACGGTGCTTATTTATTAACCGAGGAGTTCGGGGGTTCGGGGGTAATCGGAGTGGTGACTACGGGGATTATTTTAGGTAATTTTGGCTCTAGAATTAGTATGAGTCCCCGTACCCGCCTATTAGTCACGCAATTCTGGGAGTTTCTCGCTTTTTTTGTCAATTCGATCGTTTTTCTCCTCATCGGCGATCAGATCCGTCTCTCCAGTTTAGCCGATAATCTCAATTTAATTTTTATCACGATCGCCGCCGTGGTAGCGGCCCGTTTTCTGGCTACCTTTGCTTTGGCAACTGTTAGTAATGCCTTGATGGAAACTAAAATTAATTGGCGGGAAAAAACGGTTTTATGGTGGGGAGGTTTGCGCGGTTCCGTTTCTATTGCCCTAGCTTTAAGTGTGCCGGTTATTTTTCCCAATCGTCAGGATATCATCGATATCGTCTTCGGAGTTGTTCTCTTTACCCTTTTGGTTCAGGGATTAACTATTCAAACTTTCCTATCGAGATTAGACTTGATCGGTGATCAACCAATTCGAGAAAACTATGCGGAACTTTTAGCCCGACGGGTAGCTTTAAAAAGGGTTTTAGACTATCTTTCTAAGTTAGATAAATCTCCCGATGTTGCCCCCGAATTTTTTAGTTATGAGCAGCATCTCGTCAAAGAAAAGTTAAAGACTGTAGAAGCGGAAATACAATCTCTCAACGATAGTTATCCCCAATTACAGCTATTAACAATGGAACAACTTCGGGAAACCCTCCTAGATATCGAAGCTGATACCTACGCTGAATTTATTCGATCTGGCCGTTTAACTAGCAATTTATCCCCCGTCCTCCAAGAAATTCTCGCTGAAAGTAAAATTACTGATCAGTAGGACTATTTTGGGGTATATACAATCAATCTCAATTCTCCTAACGATCAACGACTGGGTTTTATGACAAAAACCCCTCCAATTAATGAAGGGGTTTTTGTGGGGTTTTATGGGGGATTTTAGGAGACTTTTGTAGTTTCTTTTTCGGTGGATTTAGAGGGTTTAAGTTTACGCTTGATGGTTGAGGCTGCGCCGAGAGTGCCGAGAGCGAGGAAAGTGATATTAGATGTAGATTCAGGAGTTTTTACTTTTGTTACTTTGCCTTGAAATGCCCCCTGTTGTCCCGTCACTTTATAATTTATTGTAAAGAAGGGAAGAATAGGAATCCAGTTGGTATAATCAACACTTTCACCTATCTGCATCGGTAATTGATTAATAGGAATAGGGAAATTGACTGGTAGCGTTGTACCTTGTTGGCTGACGAATGTCAATCTTATCTCGCCAATATATTTAATAGAGGTCATGTCAGCATTGGATTGAAGAAATGCTTTAAGGATCGAAGTTCCCGATGTCCCCGTGACGCTGTAGGACATAACTGCTGCTGATGCTTTTAATTGAGATAATAGCATAAAGCTTGTAGCAGCAAAGCCTGTAAAAACAGAGGTACTTAAAAGTTTATTTTTCATGAAATTAAGAGGTAGTGATAAATTTTGGTGCGATCGCCCCCCTCGTAGCTAGGTCAAGCAACACTCCAACCCAACACCAAAAGGAGATGACAAAAGGATACACATTACCCCCCCCCGCACTGTATCAAAAGCTACAATTTAATAAATCTTTACATTCCTCTCCCTAGCTTAGGGATTCACAGGGGAAGGAGTCTCAGGTATTTTCCCATGTTTTACTGCTTCTCAGGCGACCGATCGTCTTCCGTGAGGGATTGTGGCGCGGTGTGTAGGATTCGGTAATAGGGTTCAAAATTTCGCTAACATTGTTAAGTAGCTGGTTATAATTAAATTAAAAATGGATTTTAGGTTCGATCCCCCCTGCCCCCCTTGATAAGGGGGGTGCCGATAGGCGGGGGGATCTGATGATTTTTAACGCCTACCTACTTAGGTGATTATTTATTATGAGTATGTCGAGAGAGGAACAATTAAAGATCCTTGATCGGATGAAAGATTCTGATATCGATTATTCAGATATAGCTGCTACTGATGCCGAATTTTGGCAAGAAGCTACTGTAGAAGCTGCCCGTTGGATGGTATCGAGGGAAACGCCCATCGCCAGTAGGGGCAATTCATGAATTGCCCCTACTCCGTACCTCCCAACTGGGTTTTAAGTTTTATGATGCCTTACATCTGGCTTTTGCTGAAGCGGGGGGCGCTGATATTTTCCTGACCACCGATGACAGGCTGCTGCGAAAAGCTCAACAATATAGAGATTCAATTAACGTAACGGTAGAGAATCCCGTGATTTGGTTGATGGCGACTTTACAGGAGGATGGCAATGAAATTAGCTGAACTGAGAAAACAAGGATATCAAGCTTTAGTTGACTCTTTAGGGGTGGTGGGAATGCTCCGCTTCCTGCAACAATTGGAAGTCGGCCATGGCGATTACACCGCCGAGCGACACCAGTGGTTAGATGAACTGACCCTCGCCGATTTTCAGAGCTACGTTCAACAAAAGAAAAGTATCAATGGTGGGGAGTTAGGGGGTTAGAAGGCAAGAACTGGCTCTTCTGGTTTCTGTGTGGAAACGAGGTCTATACTGATAGAATATCCGCCAAATAGTGCTTAAAGTCTTGCCCGATAAGCATTCCACGATTCCATAAGCAAAAATTATCAGACAAAATCGAGAAGAGCCATTAATTCTGTCGGGGTACTTAGAAAGGAATATCGTCTAAATTTTCCTCCACCGATGTGTCGCTGGGTTGCCAAGCGGAAGGATTAGAAAGTTCATAGGATGCGTCGTATTCAAAGTCCCCGGTGGAGACAGGTGCGACGGGTTTCTGCACCTCGGTTTTATTCGATTTGTGGGCATTGATTGGTACGACTTTTTCTGGAGTCGGGGCTGCCATTTCACCGCTACTCATGCTGCCGTCAAGATGATAGAGATGACTAATGACTAATTCGGCCCGTTTTTCCTTAAAACCTTCGGGACGATCGATCGTCTGCATCGAGAGACGACCTTCTAAAATTACCTGATCACCTTCATTATAGTTCTGAGCGACTTCTGAGGCTAAATTTCCCCAAGCTACGGCCCTTAAATTAGCCGGGGTTGCCTCGGCACGATTGGCAGAAAACTCGACTAACATTTGAGCGTAGGGAGTTTGATTATCTTGGGTATAACGTAATTCGGGACGACGGACAATTTTAGCCATTAAAATGCAACTGTTCATGGTCGAAAATTAGTCTGAATTTTTCTAATAGCACCATTGTACTGAAAAAGTACAAGGATCACCACTGGGGAGGTTGGGGAATTTTATGGGACTCTGGTTAAGAAAAAATCTCTTTAACACTTGGTACAACGTCATCTTAACCCTTGCGGGTCTATTTCTCAGCCTCTGGGGGGGCTTAAGTTTTCTCGATTGGGCGATAAATCAGGCAAAATGGGCTGTAGTGACGGAAAATATCGGTTTATTTGTGGTCGGTCGTTATCCAGAACAGTCAATATGGCGAATTTGGCTGATTTTAACGATACTTGCGGCTTTATCACTGTTTTCTTGGCAATTAAACCGGGGTCGCTTCCCCAATTGCCCCGCTTTTCTCCAACGCTGGTGGGGATTGCTCTGGTTATTGACTTTACCTTTAATCGCTTGGTTACTATTGGGAGGATTATTTTTAAAGGCAATTCCCCTCGATGATCTCAGTGGTTTAATCTTAACTTTATTAGTAGCGATCGCCAGTATGATTTTATCTTTCCCCTTGGGGGTATTATTGGCCCTGGGGAGACAGAGTGAATTACCGGCAATTCGTTGGCTATCTATTGGCTATATCGAATTATTGCGCGGTTTACCTTTGTTGGGAATTTTATTCATGGCTCAGGTGATGTTACCCTTAATTTTACCCGCCGGGACGAGACCGGAACGGGTGATCAGAGCGATCGCAGGATTTACCCTTTTTGCAGCAGCCTATCTGGCCGAAAATGTCCGCGGTGGTTTACAAGCGATTCCCAAAGGTCAAGTTGAAGCGGCCAAAGCCTTGGGTTTAAAACCGATTTTCGTTTTATTATTGATCATTCTACCCCAAGCTCTAAAAGCGGTCATTCCCGCTATTGTTGGTCAATTTATCAGTTTATTTAAGGATACTTCTCTACTGGCGATCGTGGGGCTGGTGGACCTCTTGGGTATGGCAGGCTCGGTTTTAGCTAATCCGAAATTTATCGGCGATTATCCAGAGGTTTATCTATTTTTGGCGTTTATTTACTGGATTTTCTGTTATTCTATGTCCCTAGCCAGTCGTAGGTTAGAACAGCGTTGATTGGGGTGTGGGGTGTGGGGTGTGGGGTGTGGGGTGATGGGGTGTGGGGATAATAAATAAAAATAATCTCCTGACTCCTGAATACTTACTCCTGAATACTGACTCCTGAATACTGACTCCTGAATACTGAC
>NZ_JADBUE010000329.1:0-3754 GCF_020245805.1 Microcystis sp. M179S2
AGAACTTTTCTGACTTTTCTTCAGCTATTTATGAATGTCTGAATGATGCCCATCTGAAACATAAAAAAGAACTGGATTCCTTGCTGACTCTACGATTTCAGAAGTTTAATAAATCTCAGATTATGAACGTCTAAAGTATATACAGTTGGGGGGACAGCTACCCTTAATACAGACTACAGCCAAACCGGTGCAGCGAGTTTTAATGGGACAACAGGGACAGTGACTTTCGCCGCTAATGCTACTACTGCTACCGTAACAATTGACCCGACAGCAGATAATATAGCTGACCCGGATGAAACTGTAACTTTAACCCTCGCTTCGGGGACTGGTTATACAGTGGGGACGACCACCACAGTGACGGGAACAATTAATGACGATATCAACCCCCCTACCCCCACTTTCATCAGCAAATATGATACTCCTGGATGGGCTTTTGGTGTGGAAGTAGTGGGAAATTACGCATATTTGGCTGATTATGATTCAGGACTGCAAATCATCGACATCAGCAACCCCAGTAACCCCATTTTCAAAGGCAATTATGATACTGACGGCGCTTGGGATGTGGAAGTAGTGGGGAATTACGCTTATATAGCTGATGGGAGTTCAGGACTACAAATTATCAACATCAGTAACCCCACCAACCCCACTTTCATCGGTAATTATGACAATTTTAGTGCAGTCGTTGATGTGCAAGTAGTGGGGAATTACGCATATTTGGCTAATGGGAATTCATTACTGCAAATCATCGACATCAGCAATCCCACCAACCCCATATTAAAAGGCAGTTATGATGATAGTTCTGGTTTTGCTGATGGTGTACAGGTAGTGGGGAATTATGCTTATATAGCTGATTATTTTTCAGGACTGCAAATCATCGACATCAGCAATCCCACCAACCCCATATTAAAAGGCAATTATTATAGTTCTGGTAATGCTAGGGATGTGGAAGTAGTGGGAAATTACGCATATTTGGCTGATTATGATTCAGGACTGCAAATCATCGACATCAGCAATCCCACCAACCCCATATTAAAAGGCAATTATTATAGTTCCGGCGAGGCTACTGATGTGCAAGTAGTAGGGAATTACGCATATCTAGCTGCTGGAGGAGGTGGACTGCAAATCATCGACATCAGCAACCCTACTAATCCCACTATCAAAGGTAATTATCAAAACAACTATGACTATGCTTTTGATGTGAAAGTAGTCAGTAATTATGCTTATGTAGCTGCGCGTGAAGGCGGATTGCAGATTATTGATGTGAGTGACTTCAATGATGTCAATGAATCTCCCACAAACCTCAACCTATCTAACAACACCGTCGCGGAAAACTCACCCCTGAATACCCTCATCGGTAACTTCAACACTACTGACCCTGATACTGGTAATACCTTCACCTATAGCTTAGTTACTGGGATAGGAGATACTGATAACAGTCTCTTTACCATCGACGGGAATCAACTCAAAGTTAATGGACTTTTAGACTACGAAACCCAGAATAATTACAGTATTCGGGTTAAAACCACAGACCAAGGCGGTTTGTCCTATGAAAAACAACTAACCGTCAGTGTTAGCGATGTCAACGAAAACCCAACAAATCTCAACCTATCTAACAACACCGTCGCGGAAAACTCACCCCTAAATACCCTCATCGGTAACTTCAACACTACTGACCCTGATACTGGTAATACCTTCACCTATAGCTTAGTTACTGGTATAGGTTCAACTGATAATAGTCTCTTTACCATCGACGGAAACCAACTCAAAACTAATACTCCTCTCAACTACGAAACCAAGAATAATTACAGTATCCGGGTTAAAACCACAGACCAAGGCGGTTTGTCTTATGAGAAACAACTCACCGTCAATGTTACCAATATTCCAGAACAAAGGATATCTATTGATAAAAACGCGATTACTTTCGGGACTCCCCTCTCACAATATCGTCAAGGTTGGAGTAACAGTAACCTAGTTCGTCCCAAATTTGCCGATACATTCCGATACATTGACATCACCAATACAGGAGTTAACGACGAAGATATTCTCGCCATTTCCAACATAGAAGTTAAAGCCTCCAACGTTACCACTAACGCTGATTTCAGTCAGGGAGATATCTTACTCAATCCGGGACAAACTTGGCGTGTTCAATTAACTTATGCACCCACCGCAGCGCGAGAAAGCTTTAACCTCAATGATGGTTTAGTTATTCACAGTAACGCCATCAATAACACGGCCTATAATATCGCCTTAACTGGTAAATCAACCTTTAACAGCGATATTACTTACAATGGTAAAGTAGATCGGGGTGACTTAGCACCATTACAAGCCGCTTTTAACAGTAGTATTGGTGGTTCTAAATACGATCCCACTGCTGATATTAATGGAGACGGTGGAATCAATTTAGGTGACTTCTTAGTCTTAACTTCTGACTACGGACTAAGCTTGTTCTAACCTAATTTATAGCAATGAAAAGTAGAGTTTAGGGTGCGTTAGGTCAAAAAACTAAAATTAACCATCCGCCGTAACGCACCACCTCTATCATTCAATTGATGCGTTACCCTATCGCTAACACAACCTACGAGTGCCACGAGTAATCTACAACCTGATTTAGTCTTATCCATTCACAAATTGACAGAAAATTATGCCTAATTTAGCCGTTGAATTTAATCTGATAGAAGACATCGCAGGAACCCCCGGTGGATTCCTTAATCAAAATAATTCCTTAAATATAGGCGATCGCTTTTTTGTTCAAGTCTTAATGAGGGATATTCATAGTAATCCTATCGGATTAACTGGTAGTGCTATCAATCTCAATTTTGAAGCCAAAAAAATCCAAAATATTGACATTCCTTTTAATCCAGTTGATGATAATAGTCCCTTAGTTACTTCTAACTTTACTCTCTTTCGAGGAGGAACCTTAAATAACATTAATGGGACAATTACCGACTTAGGGGGAGCATCTTTTCCTGATGCCGGTTTAGGTTCACTCTTGGGACTGAATCAACCAGAACAATTTAGCTTAATGCACTTTCAAGTTATTGGAAAAGGTAGCTCTAATTTAATCCTAAATGTAGATTTGAGTCAAACAATTTTTGCTGATGGAACCTTAGCCGCTAATGATACAACTAATCCAAGTCAATTCATTCAAATTGTCCCTATTGTCCCCGCAAATTACACTGTAACTATACCTGAACCCAGTCTAAATATAGGTTTATTTATCCTACTAGGCGTTATACCTGTTCTCAAGAAACAGTATGCCAAAAGAGTGTAGGCTGAGTGTTTGCGGCTATCAATTCCGTCAAAAAAACAAAATTAACAATCCGCCGTAACGCACCACCTCTATTATTAAATTGGTGCGTTACGCTATTGTGCTTCATACCCTAGAAGTAAGCGGACAACTCAAATGAACCGAACAACCGCCAATTATGATGAACCCTGGAAAGAAGCTTTAACCGAGTATTTTGAAGCGTTGTTCTAGAAAACGAGTTTCTTGAAGAAACCCGTTTTCTAGACTTTAAGACAAAAAAACGTTTTGCTGACAAACTCTATTCAGTTATCAGTTATCAGTTATCAGTGACTAATTGGAAGCAAGTAGCAATCCCTTTGCTATAATAGTCATGGCACACCTGAAAACAAAAGCGACTACCGGGAAGCTGCCACAACGGGAACAGTGGAAGTGGAAGTTAATCAGGGGATTATATGAAAAGGAGTTCGAGAGGGAACAGATAATTAAACTGTTTGAAATCATCGACAA
>NZ_JADBUE010000033.1:0-5869 GCF_020245805.1 Microcystis sp. M179S2
GCATTACTATTTTTACCTTCGACAACAGTAATGATGTCGTTGATGGAGAGTTGGGAAAAGTCGTCATTGGTAATTGTCCCCGTCACTGCGGTAGTTGTCCCTACTGTATAACCAGTCCCAGAAGTAAGAGTTAAGGCGACCGTTTCATCACTTTCAACAGTAGTATCAGCAGTGGGGTCAACTGTTACAGTCGCCGTCGTAGCATTAGCCGCGAAAGTGACAGTATTGTTAGTCCCTGTACGAGTGTAGTCGGTATTGAGAGTAGCTGTCCCTCCGAGGGTGTAATTGACAGTCAAGGCGTTAGTTGTTACACCAGTACGGGTGAAAGTATAAACCAGATTATTTGTCCCGTCTTCGGTAACACTTCCAGGAGAGACCGCAAGAGTAACATTCGTATCATCATTAGCAATTGTTCCTGTAACTGCGGTTGGTGTACCTATTGTATAACCAGTCCCGGTCGCGAGAGTTAAGACGACCGTTTCATCACTTTCAACAGTTGTGTCAGCAGTTGGGTCAACTGTTACAGTCGCCGTCGTAGCATTAGCTGCGAAAGTCACTGTCCCAGTTGTACTGGTGAAACTTGCTGCACCGGTTTGGGTGTAATCTGTGTTAAAAGTAGCTGTCCCCCCAACTGTATAGTTAGCGGTTAAGGCGCTAGTTGTTACACCAGTACGGGTGAAGGTATAAATCAGATTTGTTGTCCCGTTTTCGGTGACACTTGCGGGAGAAACTGCTAGGGTGACACTGGTATCGTCATTGGTAATTGTTCCCGTGGCTGCGTTAGGAGTACCTATCGTATAACCTGTCCCGGAAGCGAGGGTTAAAGCGACGGTTTCATTGCTTTCAACAGTAGTATCAGCAGTGGGGTCAACGATTACGGTAGCAGTAGTAGCATTAGCTGCGAAGGTGACAGTATTGTTAGTCCCGCTGCGAGTGTAGTCGGTATTTAAAGTCGCTGTCCCTCCGAGGGTGTAATTGACTGTTAAAGCGTTAGCTATTACTCCGCTACGAGTGAAGGTATAAACCAGATTACTTGTCCCATCTTCAGTAACACTTGCAGGAGAAACAGCAAGGGTGACACTGGTATCGTCATTCGTAATTGTTCCTATAACTGCGGTAGTCGTACCTATCGTATAATCAGTCCCCGCAGTGAGAGTTAAAGCGACGGTTTCATCGCTTTCAACAATTGTGTCAGCAGTGGGGTTAATTGTTACAGTCGCAGTCGCTAAATTAGCCGCAAAGGTTACACCTGTGGGAATCGAAGCGTAATCGGTTCCATTAGTTGCTGTCCCACCAATACTATAGTTAACTGTCAAAAGATTTGTTGTTACTCCACTACGGGTAAAGGTGTAGATGAGATTACTTGTCCCGTCTTCAGTAACACTACTAGGAGCAACCGCAAGAGTAATACTAGGAAGTATGACATCATCATCAGTAATCGTTCCCTGTCCTTGATTATCGGCTAAGGTGACGTTACGACCATTGGTTTGTAAATTACTAAGATTGACGAAGAAAGTCTCGTTAGCTTCAACTTTAGTATCGCCATTGACAGCAACAGTAATCGTCTTAGAAGTTTCTCCCGGATTGAAGGTTAAGGGAGTAGTAGTAATCGCCGTATAATCGTTATCTGCTGTGGTAGCGGTTCCATTGGCTGTGGCGTAATTAACCGTTACTGCTGTATCAACTGCATTAGAAAGAGTGACAGTAAATACTGCATTAGTTGTCCCACTATTTCCTTCGGTAATTGTGACATCGCTAATCGAAATAAGTGAATCTAATTCAATTTCAATGATGTATGCAATTGGATTACCACCGATAATAGAAGTATCATCATTAAGATCATTCCAAGTTTTAGCTGTAAAATTATTATTTCCACCACCAAAAAAGTGAATGTAATCTTCACCAAAATCATTATTATCTAGAGGCTGTTGATCCCCATTAGCACTTACTCCCCAATTAGTATAATTAAAAGGTTCACCTGATACCCATTGCCATCCCCCATTAGGTTCAGGACTATTAGGAGGTTGAAATCCACCAATCCAAGGACCGCGTGTATCTATACCAAGATTTTTCCAGGCTGAAGAATTACCAGAAAATAAACTACTGACAAAATTATTTTCTTCAGCAGAAGTAATTGTGACTAAATATCCACCAAGTGCTTCTGCTTGAGCTTTTGCTGTGTTCCAAGAAATACCATTTGACTGATAGATAACTTTATAATAATGACTATTCCCACCTTCTTCGCTTTTCCATTGAACAGTGCCAACAATATTGGCACTGTCATCGTTATTAATCGTTCCCTGTCCCTGATTATCAGCTAAGGTAACGTTACTGCCATTGGCTTGTAAATTGCTGAGATTGAGGAAAAATGTCTCATTGAGTTCAACTTGGTTATCGCCATTTACGGCAACTGTAATCGTTTTAGAAGTTTCTCCCGGATTGAAGGTTAAGGTGGTGGTAGGAATAGCGGTGTAATCGGTTCCGGCGGTGGCTGTACCGTTTGCGGTGGCGTAGTTGACGCTAACAACGGTACTGGCAGCACTAGAAAGGCTAACGGTAAAGACCGCGTTAGTGGTGCCGCTATTGCCTTCGGTAAGGGTTACGTCGTTGATGGAAAGAGAAATCGGGGGTTGAGAAACATCGGTAATGGTGACGGTGGCGGTGGGGTCAGCATTGAGGAGGACTGAGACGTTGTTGGCGAAATAGTTCGCCGCAGCCAAATCGGATTTGCCGTCGCCGTTGAAGTCCCCTACCGTCACGGAAAGGGGACTACTCCCCACAGTAAAGTTAGTGGCGGTGCCAAAACTGCCTGTACCGGTTCCTAATAGCACCGAGACGTTGTTGCTGTTAAAGTTCGCCACAGCTAAATCGGATTTGCCGTCGCCGTTGAAGTCCCCTACCGTCACGGAAGCGGGAAGACTCCCCACAGTAAAGTTAGTGGCGGTGCCAAAACTGCCTGTACCGGTTCCTAATAGCACCGAGACGTTGTTGCTGTTAAAGTTCGCCACAGCTAAATCGGATTTGCCGTCGCCGTTGAAGTCCCCTACTGTCACCGAACGGGGACTACTCCCCACAGAAAAGTTAGTGGCGGTGCTAAAACTGCCCGTGCCGGTTCCTAACAGCACTGAGACGTTGTTGCTGTTAAAGTTCGCCACAGCCAAATCGGATTTGCCGTCGCCGTTGAAGTCCCCTACCGTCACGGACACGGGACCAATCCCCACGGAAAAGTTAGTGGCGGGTCCGAAACTGCCCGTGCCGGTTCCTAACAGCACCGAGACAGTGTTGTTGCTGTTAATGTTCGCTACAGCCAAATCCGATTTGCCGTCGCCGTTGAAGTCTCCTACCGTCACGGAAAAGGGAAAACTCCCCACGGAAAAGTTAGTGGCAGTGCCAAAACTGCCCGTACCGGTTCCTAATAGCACCGAGACATTGTTGCCGTAACGGTTCGCCACAGCCAAATCGGATTTGCCGTCGCCGTTGAAGTCCCCTACCGTCACGGAAGAGGGAGCATTCCCCACGGAAAAGTTAGTGGCAGCACCAAAACTGCCCGTGCCGGTTCCTAATAGTACCGAGACGTTGTTGCTGCCACGGTTCGCCACAGCCAAATCGGATTTGCCGTCGCCGTTGAAGTCCCCTACAGTCACGGAAATGGGACTACTCCCCGCAGCAAAGTTAGTGGGGGGGGTAAAGCTGGCGTTAGAGTTGGCACCAAGGATATAGTCTCCCCCCGATGTCAGGTTGACTTTGACGGTTTCGTTGGGGTCATTTACCGCATCCGTTACCGCGACCACGTTGAGAGTAGCGGTGGTGGCTCCGGCGGCGATGGTGAAGGTGTTGGCGGTTACTGCGGTGATATTTGTGCCAGCAGTGAAGGAATAGTCGGCGAGAATGGTGGCGGTACTGCCTGTAGTGTTGAAGTTGACTACTATCCCACCCGTAGGCGCGGGGGTGTCTAGGCTGATGATAAAGGTGCCGACGGTTCCCCCTTCTACGGGGTTAGTGCCGGGGGCGATGGTGATTTTGGGGGTGGTATTGAGGATGACTGAGACGTTGTTGCTACTCGTTATCTTGGATATAACCAAGTCGGTTTTGCCATCCTGGTTAAAGTCTCCTACTGTTACAGAACGAGGATTAGCTCCCACAGCAAAGTTAGTAACAGTGCCAAAAACCCCAGTACCAGTACCCAACAGAACTGAGACGTTGTCACTGTTAGAGTTCGATACAGCCAAGTCAGATTTGCCGTCGCCGTTGAAATCCCCTACAGCCACGGTAAGGGGAAGACTTCCTACGGTATAATTTGTGGCAGTACCGAAACTACCTGTCCCTGTTCCTAAAAGAACTGAGACATTGTAGCCGTTTCGATTCGCCACAGCTAGGTCTGATTTACCATCGCCGTTGAAATCCCCTACGGTTACGGAATGGGGATTAGCTCCCACAGCAAAGTTACTGGTAGTACCAAAACTACCTGTACCTGTTCCTAAGAGGATTGAGACGGTGTTGCTAGTCCAGTTCGCTACAGCCAAGTCTAGTTTGCCGTCGCCGTTGAAGTCCCCTACTGTTACAGAACGAGGATTAGCTCCCACAGCAAAGTTACTGGCAGTGCCGAAGCCACCTGTTCCTGTTCCTAAAAGGACTGAGACGTTGTTGCCACCTTGGTTCGCCGTTGCCAAGTCTAGTTTGCCGTCGCCGTTAAAGTCCCCTACGCTCACAGAAAAAGGAAGACTCCCCACAGCAAAGTTAGTGGCAGTGCCGAAACTGCCCGTGCCGGTTCCTAATAGCACCGATATGTTGTTGCCGTAAAAGTTCGCCGCAGCCAAGTCTAGTTTGCCGTCGCCGTTAAAGTCCCCTACTGTCAGAGAAAATGGACTATTTCCCAAAGTAAAGTTAGTGGCGGTGCCAAAACTGCCCGTACCAGTTCCTAATAGTACCGAGACGTTGTTGCCGTCACGGTTCGCTACGGCTAAATCCAATTTACCGTCGCCGTTAAAGTCTCCTACCGTCACGGAAAAGGGACTACTCCCCACAGTGAAGTTAGTAGGGGTACTAAAGGCCATTTCCACACTAATCGCTTGCCCATCAACGGTAATAGTCGCCGCGTCATTTTCCTCTCGTATCGCCGCGATTTGCTCCTCTGTCAGCACTTCTCCCCGCACCAGCGCCGAAAATAACTGCCCCTCATCCCCCGGCGTATCGCTGCTGTTGATTTGCGCGTCGATAAAATGCCCAATTTCTTCTAATAACACCGCTTTGAGGGTGGTAGCGTCCCCCGAATCAATCAGCGCTTGAGAAATATAAATCCTATTGGTACTGCTGGAATATGCGCCGAAAATCCCTGAATTGCCAAGGTTTTTAACTGTAATAGGGGGAAGTTGACTAAAATCTCGACTTTGCCACTGCTGTCGTAATTGCGTCGCTTTAACCACATCATAACTTGTGCCAAAAGCAGTTTCTAAATTTGCCCAAAACCCATCAGATTGAGCGAAATCGAACAAAATATCGTAAACAGCAGGAAGGCTCGGCAACAGGGTAGAAGTCATGACATTGAACGCAAAGGATGACTGGTGCTATTTTATGCAAAAAATCGCCAATCTTTCAAGGGTGCTATGACAAAAATTAACATTTATACAAGAAAACGGGCTTCTAAATAGGCGTTTGCAGAAACCCGTTTTCTAAAGAAGTTCTAGGATTGGATTTTTGCCAAAGACTGCCTAAATTCTGCGAGAGAATTAGCGGTAGCTGCTAATTTAACAATCTCTTGTAATGTAGATAGTACCGAAACTTTATTCAGGTATTGTTCCACATCTAAAGGAACTTCACCTAAGCGAGCTTGCAAAACTGTTTTGACAAAATCACGAGCATTTTCTAACGC
>NZ_JADBUE010000330.1:0-23637 GCF_020245805.1 Microcystis sp. M179S2
CTCGGAACTCGCCTTTTCTTTGATCCGCCTCAAGCCAGGAAAACACCCCGATTTTTCTAGGGGTCTAACGGCTATGCGCCTTATCCAGCAAGCCTTTTAGTCGCCTTGTCACCCCTTGAATATTTATCAGTAAATCGAATCTGTCTTTCTGTTTGTGTTCTTTGTGCCTTTGTGTTTATCCTTAACTCTTATGGGATAACCGGACAGCAAAAGGTTTAGTTTTAAATATTGATGATACTTTCAACACTTTAGCCTCCCTATTCTCTGGGTCTTCTTGTAGCTAAAAAAAGCTCACCTGTTATACTAAATACGTTGAGTATAGGCTACATATCAGGAGAGGCACTCATGGAAAAGGCAATAGGCAATAGGGTGAATAAATAATCATTCTTTAATAACAGGATTTAGTGTTATTTGTTGATGAGTGAAGATGAATATAGCGTTTCTCATCAAGAGGAAGTGTAACCTGATTGGGTAAGGAAAACTTCCCACCTCACCAATAAGATAACTGCTATATAGTTAAAATTGACAACTTAGGTTAAGATGATGCTAGGTTTCACCAGTTAAAGACCTATGGATAACAAAATTCTCGACGTTCACCATCTCACCGTTGAATTTTCTAATCAGAAAAGAACAACAGTCGCCGTTAATAACATTAGTTTTAGCTTGCAGAAAGGTCAAGTTCTCGGTTGTGTGGGGGAGTCGGGTTCAGGAAAATCCGTCACCTCCCTCGCACTCATGGGATTGGTTCCTTCTCCTGGAAAAATTACCGGGGGAGAAATTTGCTTTCGTCCGGCAAAAGGTCAGTCAATGCAAGCAGTAGATTTATTATCTATTCCCCCGGAAGAATTGCGTTATTATCGCGGGGGAGAAATGGCGATGATTTTCCAAGAACCAATGAGTTCTCTTAATCCAGTTTATAACATCGAGTTTCAACTCACAGAAGCAATTTTACTGCATCAAAAAGTCACCACTGAACAGGCAAAAAATCAAGCCATCTCTCTACTGCAAGAAGTGCGCTTATTACCCAGTGATGAACAGTTAGAGGAGAAGTATATAGAAACTTTTCCCTTAGAAAATAAGGGTCATGTCAGAGAAAAAATTAGAACTTATATTCAGGAACAAAAAGAGGCAATTCTCAAGCGTTATCCTCACGAATTATCGGGGGGACAATTACAAAGGGTAATGATTGCCATGGCGATTTCTTGTAATCCTACCCTATTAATTGCCGATGAACCAACCACCGCTTTAGATGTGACTGTCCAAGCAGAAATATTAAGATTATTAAGAGATTTGTGTAAAAGCGATCGAGAAATGTCAATGGTTTTTATCTCCCACGATTTAGGAGTTATTAACGAAATTGCCGATCAAATTGTCGTGATGTATCAAGGAGAAATTGTCGAACAGGGAACTAAAGAAGAAGTATTAAATTATCCCCAACATCCCTACACAAAAGGTTTACTTGCCTGTCGTCCACGCTTAAACTCTCGTCCAGAAAAATTGCCCACCGTCAGCGATTTTTTACGAGTGGGAAAAGACTCTCAAGGTAAGATTATTGAATTACAGGAAATTACTCCACCAGCAGTTAAATTTATTACTCTCCAAGAGGAAGAAAGCAGAATTGAAGGTTTACAACATCACGAGAATATTTTATCGGTAGAAAATTTATCGGTTAGATTTCCAGTTAAGGGAGTTTTCGGGCAAGTAAAGACCTTTTTTAATGCCGTAGATCAGGTCAGTTTTGCCGTTAAACGGGGGGAAACCCTGGGTTTAGTCGGTGAGTCGGGATGCGGAAAATCTACCTTAGCAAGGACAATTCTGCGCTTAATTCCTGCCACTTCTGGAGATATCTATTTCCGAGGAGAAAATCTCGCTAAATTAAACCCCAGCGATCCAAAATTAAGACTACTGCGACGGGAATTACAGATAGTTTTTCAGAATCCCTACAACTCCCTGAATCCCCGTTTATCCATCGGTAAAGCAATTTTAGAACCGATGGTTATTCATCATACCGGCGGCAATTCCCAAAAGCGACGGCAACGAGTAGAATATTTATTAGAACGAGTTAAACTTGATCCTAATTGGTTTGATCGCTATCCCCATCAATTATCAGGAGGACAACGACAAAGGGTGTGTATTGCTCGCGCTTTAGCCTTAAATCCTCAGTTTATTATCTGTGATGAATCTGTCTCTGCTTTAGATGTTTCCGTGCAAGCGGGAGTCTTAAATTTACTCAAAGAATTACAGCAGGAATTTAATCTCACTTATATCTTTATTTCCCACGATTTAAGTGTCGTCAGATTTATGAGCGATCGCATTATGGTGATGAATAAAGGTAAAATTGAGGAAATGGGTACAGCTAACCAAATTATTAACTCTCCCCAAAGTGATTACACCCGTAAACTTATCGCTTCCATTCCCCAATTTACCGAAAGTATCGCTAGTTAAAATTAGCCATCAAACCTAAAGGATTAGCTGCCTCTAATTGTGCCGATAAACCTAACAAAGTGATTTCATCAGCAGGTTTACCAACTAACTGAATTGCCACGGGTAAACCCTGACTATCCACTCCTGTGGGTAAAGCAATCGCAGGTAAACCACTCGCATTAGCAATCGGAGAAGGGGCAATCCAACCAATCATCTTATTAACCGCTTCTTCCGGTGGTAAATTTTCCCACTCAGCAATTCCGGGGGGTTGATGTAGAAAAATTGGCAAAAGTAAGACATCAAAATTATCAAACATCGCCACAATTTGCCGCGAAATAACGTGCATCTGCCGCACCGCTTGCAGGTATTCCCCCGCACTGCCAGAATTGTCCAATAACCATTGGTTAAGGGGACTTAATAAATCCCTGGGAATTGCCGCCGCTGCCGTCCCCGCTTGCCAAATACGGCGAAAAGGAGCGATTAAAGCCTGTAAATCGGGAGAATACTCCGTTAAATGATGCCCCATACCCTCTAAAATTTTAGCCGTCTCGATCACAGCATTTTTATAGACGGCAGCCGCTTCGCCGAAGGGGGATATGGAAGTAGAAAAAGCGATTCTTAGGGGTTTTACGCCTCTCTGAGTGGCTTGTAGGAAAGAAAAGGGCGGATCGGGTAGCCAGTAGGGATCGCCCGTCGTATAGCCCGAAATCACGGTAAGCAGCGCCGCCCCATCTGCCACCGTCTTAGAAAGAGTGCCGTTAGTGGCGATACCGCTTTGAAATTCCCCCACCGGGGCATAGGAAACGCGCCCGCGACTGGGTTTTATCCCCACCAAACCGCAACAACCCGCCGGAGTACGAATGGAACCGCCACCGTCGGAACCCTGGGCAATCGGGCAGAAACCCGCCGCTACCGCCGCCGCCGCGCCACCACTGGAACCTCCTGCGGTATAATCGCGGTTGAAGGGGTTACGAGTCGGCAAAAAACCCAGATTTTCGGTGTAGGGAAAGGAACCTAGCTGGGAAGTGGCAGTTTTGCCCAGAAGGATAAAACCCGCCATTTTCATTCTGGTGACGATTCCTTCGTCGTATTGGGCAATATTTCCCTGTAAAGCGGCGACTCCGTAACTAACCGGCATTCCGGCGACGGCATTTAAGTCTTTAATGGCGGTGGGAACTCCAAAAAAAGGCGGTAATTCGGCAGTATCGGTGATTTGACTTAATTGTTCCGTTTGGGCGCTCGCGGTTGCTAGGGCGCTTTCCCTGGCGACATGGACAAAACTACCAATTTGACAGTCAAATTTCTCAATTCTGTCGAGGTATAAATGGGTTAATTCTAGGGGGGAGATTTGTTTAGTGCGAATCAGTTGGGCTAATTCTAGGGCGGATTTTTGCAATAATTCATCACTCATGAGCGATCGAGTTAAAATAGGTAAGTGAAAATAATTATATTCGTTAGTGGCAAGATGGTTTTAAAAGAAAAAGACAAAGAAAAAAAAAGTACATTTCCGTCAAAATTTCCCTATCCCCTATCCCCCCTTGTCTTGGAAAATTATGACCCCACAGTTAATTGAAATTCTCTCGGCTGACGAAATTCGTCGCACTATTACCCGTTTGGCTTCGGAAGTTATCGAAAAAAGTGGCGATTTAAATAACTTGATTTTGATCGGTATCTACACGCGAGGAGTGCCTTTAGCTAATTTAATTGCTAATCAAATTGAGAGTTTAGAAGGGGTAAAAGTTCCCGTGGGAGCGATCGATATTACCTTCTATCGCGACGATCTTGATCGCATTAAAACCCGCACTCCTGCTAAAACCAAAATGCCCCTAGATGTGACGGGAAAAACCGTGATTTTAGTCGATGATGTTATCTATAAAGGTCGCACGATCCGCGCCGCTTTCAATGCTATTATTGAGTATGGCAGACCGCAAAAAATCCGCTTATTAGTCCTCGTTGATCGTGGTCATCGGGAATTACCAATTCACCCAGATTTTACGGGCAAAAAACTCCCCACCGCAGCCGAGGAACAGGTAAAAGTTTATCTACAAGAGATTGACGGCAAAGATGGGGTGGAATTAGTCAAATAAACAGGAGTTAAGACTATTAGCGAGGAAGGAGTTTGCTAACTAATCCCCAGAGGAAAATAAACATAATTGCATCGATAATTAGGTAGGCGTTAAAAATTATCAGACACCCCCCTTATCAATGGTAGGGTTGATTCATGAATCAACCCTACCTTATCAAGGGGGGCAGGGGGTATCGAACCTAAAATCCATTTTTAATTTAATTATAACCAGCTACTTAATAGCCACAAAAATATCACTTCTTGAGGTTTTTTCCTGTTTAAAACACCGAACAAATTTAACCACCGAATCACCAAAGTCTGCTGAAGCTTTTACCATCTATATATTTGCTAAATAAAAAAATCATCTATTTTTAGGGCAAGGTAAAAGCAGCAATTACGGGATAATGATCGGAAGGAATCAGATTCAACCAACGGGAAGGATCGACTTTTGCCCAATCTAACTGTAAACGGTTATCATAATAAATTGTATCGATGGCTAAATAAGGGGTATCGGTGTAATTATTAAAGCTCATTTGTTCGGCTAATTCCAAATCGGCTAAAGCATCCTTTAATCTAATTTCTGACTGGAGAGGTTGAGTTAAAATCTGACGGGGTAATTGCTGAGAATTAACATTAAAATCCCCCGTTAAAAATAGGTAATCTTCTGTTAAATCTAGTTGACAAAAATGCTCTTGTATGCACTTAGCCCCTAAGTTCTTAGCTTGGTCGCTATAGTAATCGAGATGGGTATTATAAAACTGCAAAGTTTGCCCCTCAAGAGTGCCAAATTTAGCCCCCGTTACCATGCGGGGATAAGGATTACCCCAAGCTTCAGTGATACTGCCAATAATATCGGGAGTTTCTGATAGCCAAAATTCGTATATTTCCAAACATTGTAACCGACTTGGTTGATATAAAATCGCACAATGTTCATCTAATCCTGTCCCCCTGCGATCGCTGCCTAAACTTTGGTATTTTGGCAATAAACGGTGTAGATCCAATAGTTGATTAGCGCGAGCTTCCTGGGTACCAATTATATCAGGAGAATAGTGAGCAATTAAAGCCGCTACGGCTTCCCTTCTTACTCGCCAATTACGCTCATCGGGATCGGGTTTATCGTAGCGAATATTAAAGGACATTGCTGTTAGTTTCATAGGAAAATGGAGAATGAGGAAGGGAATCGGGAGTGGGAAGTGGGGAAGTGGGGAAGTGGGGAAGTGGGGAAGTGGGAAGTGGGAAGTGGGAAGTGGGAAGTGGGGAAGCTGTCTCATCACCCTATCACCCTATCACCCTATCTCCTGAATCCTGACTCCTGACTCCTAACTCCTAATAATTAATTATCAGGATTTTTTGGCAATTGTCCAAAAGGGAAAAGTCTGACTGGGATTGATGATAACCCCCGTGATGCCATGGCGAGCAAAAGCGTATTCCTTGGTTTGCCAAAGGGGAATATAGGGAACTTCATCGGCGAGAATTTCTTGAATTTTGCCAAAGATTTGCTTTCTTTTGGCTGGGTTACTTTCCCGACGGGATTGTGCGATTAATTGATTCATTTCTTGACTATAAAAAAATGAGCCTTGACTTTGCGATCCTCCTTCTTCGCAGCCAGTTTCTGGGGAACCTTTAGCACAATCTAAAAAGGGATAAATATAGTTATCTGCATCCAAAAAATCTGGATACCAATTAGATAGGGCAGTGGTATAAAGTCCCTGGCTAATATTACGGAAAAAGGCCGCTCCTAGGATACTATTGGGTTCAAATTGAATCCTATTATCTAAATCCCGTTTTGATAGGGCTTTCATCACTGCCGCCACGCTGCTGGAAGTAATCGATCCCGAGGAGTGCCAAACTTCTACAATTGCGGGTTTTTCTGGACTATAACCAGCGGCTTTTAGTAATTGTTTAGCTTGCTCTATATTATGGTTGCCATAGCGCTCTTTAAACACCGGTTGTGACTCGGAAAAAGTAGTAGGAATGAGACTAAAAAGAGGGATGCCTTGACCTTGTAAAATGCGCTCATTAAGTAAATCTCGATCGACTAGAGAAGCAATGGCTTGTCGCACTAAAATATTATGGGTGGGTTCACTTTTGAGATTGACGCTCATAAAGTTAATTGCTGCCCCAGAAGATTCGAGCGCTTGCCATTTTCCCTGGGCTGCTTCTGTGCGTAATTTTCTCACTTGAGGAGGCAGTAAAGATTGATAGGCAATATCCACCGCTCCCGTCTGAAAGCCGTTAAACAAATTGGCAGGATTCGAGAGATAAATTTGCACATTAACTCCTTTATTTTTGGCTGGTTCTCCCCAATAGCGATCAAAGGCTTCTAAACTAAAAGAATCGCTGGTAACTGCTTTTAATCGATAATGTCCCGTGCCGATAAATTCTTCAGGTTTAAATTTACCCTCGCCAATTTGATAAAATTTGGGTGAAACTGCACAGGCTCCGGGGTAAGCTAAAAGAGCGGGAAAGGCGGCAAAAGGTCTGGTTAGTTTAATAGTAATTTCGTCTTCTTTGGTAGCAGTGATTTTATCAATTGTATCCCGGAGAAGAAAGGAAGGTTCACCACCATTTTTGATAAATCTTTCTAGGGAAAACTTCATCGCCTCTGCGTTAAAAACCGTGCCATCATGAAAAATAACTCCTCGACGTACTGGGATAGTATAGGTCAAACCATCGGGGCTAATTTGCGGTAATTCCGTGGCCAGGAGAGGCTTTAAATTAGTGGTTCCTTCCGCGTAGGTGTAGAGAGTTTCACCGAGATTATAAATAATAAAAAGTCCTGCTAACTCATAACTATCGGCCGGATCGATCGAGCGTGGTTTTAGGGTTGTCCCGATCATCAGGATATCCCTATCCCCCTGGGGTAAATTGGAATTAGTGGACTGACAGCCCACAGTCAGAAGAAGACAGAGGCAAAATAAACTTAAATAGCGATAAAGTTGGTGTAAAGGTTTCATCGATAGCGATTAACGGCAGCTAGGTATCAATCAATCCTATCATTTTTGTGCATAATCTTTTCCCCTAGGTTCCCTTAAGGAACTAGGTTGATTGCCTAATTGGTTGGGGAAAATTCTTCAATAACTGCACTGATTACCCAGACAATTAAACTAAATTTTCTGGTCGATGATGGCAAAAACTTGATCAATTTGGACAAGAAGAAGACCCTGGGCAGCAAAGGGTTTAAATGGTTCAGAATAGCTGGAGCTATGGAGGCAGATAGCAACCGATTAGAAACTCATCTTCTTTTATCTATCAGCCATTTAAGTAAGTAGTTATAATTAAATTGAAGATAGATTTTGCCTCTGATCCCCCCTGCCCCCCTTGATAAGGGGGGTGCCGATCCCCCCTTAGTCCCCCCTTGATAAGGGGGGTGTCTGATAACTTTTAACGACTACCTACTTAGGTTAATCCTGTCCCTTCCAAACAAGCTCGCTCGAAAATTGCCCCCGTGGTTACTGCCGAGGCTAAACTAGCACAAAGAAGATTGGCATCAGTAAAATTTGTTCCCCGTAAAATCGCCCCGAAAAAAATTGCTTCCTCTAAATCGGTTGCCGACAGATCTGCTCCGGACAGATTAGCGCTAGTAAAATCCGCTTGGGTTAAAATCGCCCCGACAAAACTCACTCCCCGGCCATCGACACCGCGAAAATCCGCCCCGGACAAATCTAGATGATTAAAAACCGCCCCGGCTAAAAAAGCACCGGCCAAACTTGCCCCAGTCACGATCGCATCGAGGAGAATTGCCCCGCGTAAATCGGCATTACGAAAATCTGCTCCCCTTAAATTTGCCCCGGTCAGGTCAGCACCGCGTAAATTTGCCCGTAAATTCGCCCCTGCTAGGTCGGCCCCCGCTAAATCAGCCCCTGCCAAATTCATGCCCGCTAAATCTTTTATCTCACCCTGACGAATTGCTAATAAATCAATACTGGGAAAAGTCATGTTCAGCCACGGTTAAATCCTGTAAAAATATCTTAGAATATTCGTAAACCTTTGTTAAGAAAGCGCTCCATGTCCCTAGAGCTATTATCCCTAGAAAATATTGAAGAAATCGCCCACCAATACGGATACTGGGCAGTATTTGTCGGCATCACCCTCGAAAATACCGGGATTCCCATCCCAGGGGAAACCATCACCATTGTGGGCGGCTTCCTTGCCGGTAGCGGTGATTTGAACTATTGGTTAGTTTTAGTCAGCGCAATTACAGGAGCAGTTTTAGGCGATAATTTTGGCTATTGGCTCGGTCGCGCTGGGGGTTGGCCGTTTTTGTTAAAAGTTGGCAAATTCTTTCGGATTCCACCTCAAAAACTAGAATTAGCCAAGGAACAATTTAGTAAAAATGCACCCCGGGCGGTCTTTTTCGGTCGCTTCGTGGCCCTGTTAAGAATCTTTGCAGGTCCAATGGCGGGAATTGCCCGAATGCCCTACGGTCGCTTTTTCCTCTGTAATCTCGGTGGAGCAACGGTGTGGGCGACGATTATGGTGACATTATCCTTCTTTTTAGGCCGTTTGTTCCCCTTGCACCAGTTAGTCAGTTCTATGGCTCGTTTTGGTATCTTGGCTTTAATTATCGTCCTGGCCTGGACAATTATCCACCCCATCCTTGAGTCACGGAAAACGTCGGTTTAAGGCCAGGAGGCGGTCTTGGGGTTTCCCCAAGTAGAGCAACTGCCGTGTTGCTTAGTCTATTTGACGACTTAGGGCCACAGAAAACCTCAACCCGCTTGCGCTGAGGTTGAGGTAGTTTATAATCTATGTCTGCCAAAAGTTTCTCATTTTAGCTGTCCAGCCAGACAAATGAGCAGTTTTAAAGAGATTTAAAGAGGATTTGGTTCTGTATTTACCCCCGACAAACTGGATATTCACAGGCAATTTACGGCTACAGACGAACGGATATCTTTGCGTCCGTTAGCCTTTTTTCGTCAAAACGATGAAATGTCCGTATCGACTATCTGGAATCATGTACTCATAGACCTTTTCCCGATCATTTTTATCTTGAATAAATTCATCTACAGCCGTCTTTGGGCCCGAAGAAAAGAAACCGTAGTCATCGACGATGATAATCGCTCCGGGGGGGGTGATCGGGTGGAGAAACTCTAGTACCTGTTTGATTGGTTCGTACAGATCGAAATCCACATAGGCGAAAGAAACCCTCGCTGGTAAATTTTCCCCTCGATCGAGGATTCGATCGAAAAATCCTTTGTGAATTACATAGCGATGTTCGGGAAAAGAAATCTTCCGCAATCGCTCTAGAACCATTCCCTCACGGCATCGCATTTTTCCCCTATAGGCTTCCATATTCCCCAAATCGAAAATATCGTGGAGCAAGCGATCTTTTTCCGAGGGGGCGGGCAACCCTTCAAAGGAATCGAATAGATGTAAGGTCTTGTCCGTTCCAGCGATTTCATTGGCGATCAGCGCGGAGGTTTCTCCCTGCGCCACACCAAACTCGCACACATCGCCCTCTATCTCTCGACACCGGCCCAAACCCTGCACGAGATAATAGGCCTCTGAAGGAGGCGTGCCGAGTAATCTGGTTAATAGATGCAGACGAAGATCGTTAGGCTCTATTACGGGTTCGGATTCGTTGAGCCTCCCCTCGTAGGCCTGTGCCAGATTGGCGAAATTATCGAACCAGATCGGCAGCTCCGATGTCCGGTGGAGTGGTTCATCCTCGATCGAGGACGAAATCGGAGCAATGGATTGATCATTCATAGCTGTTACACATTTAAAATGGGCATTAGTATCTTAGAAAAGAAACGCAGATTTATTAATTATCGATAAGAAAGCGGTTATCAGAAATAACCGCTTCTGGAATTTTAAAATAATCTGTTTAACGTTCGCGGCGCCCGGAGTTTTTGCGCTCACCGCCGCCACCACCACCAAAATTATCTTCTTTGGGACGAGCTTTGTTGACTTTCATCTGTCGTCCCATCCATTCGGCCCCGTCAAGAGTTTCGATCGCTTTTGCTTCTTCCTCCTCGGAGGACATTTCCACAAAACCAAAACCGCGCATTTTACCCGTTTCCCGATCCACGGGCAAGTAAACGCGACTAACTGTGCCGTATTCAGCGAATACCTCTTTCAAGTCATCTGTCGTGACGTCATAAACCAGATTACCAACGTAAATCGTCATGGATTGTCTCCCAATATCACAGCCATTTCGAGAAGGAGATCGGACACAACCCAGTCAAGGCCATCAGGGAAAAACCACTTCTGTTTGAAACCAATGCTGCTACCGAACCTAACTACTCTCTCTAAACTAGCATAGCTTATCAGTGATCAGTAGGAATATGGAGTATTAAGTGAGCAGTATTATAGGGCAGTTTTCTGCTTTCTTTTCACTGATTACTGTTTACTGATCACTGATTAGGGTAGCCAAGGATATTGACTAAAATCGGGGGGACGTTTTTCCAGAAAAGCCTGTTTACCTTCGGCTCCTTCGGCGGTCATATAGTAGAGTAAAGTGGCATTGCCCGCTAACTCCTGTAAACCCGCTTGACCATCACAATCAGCATTAAAAGCCGATTTTAGGCAGCGAATCGCCAAGGGACTTTTTTCGAGAATTTCTAAGGACCATTTAATCCCTTCCCGCTCTAATTCCTCCACCGGGACGACATGGTTAACCAAACCCATTTCTAAAGCTTGTTGGGCGTTATACTGCCGACAGAGAAACCAAATCTCGCGAGCCTTTTTCTGACCGACTACCCGGGCCAGATAACTAGAGCCAAAACCGCCGTCAAAACTGCCCACTTTCGGACCGGTCTGGCCGAAAATGGCGTTATCCGCCGCTAAGGTTAAATCACAAACCAAGTGCAAAACATGACCGCCCCCGACCGCATAACCTGCCACCAGCGCGATAACTACCTTGGGGATGGAGCGAATTAATTTCTGTAAATCCAGCACATTGAGCCGGGGTACGCCATCATCGCCAATATAACCCGCCTGACCGCGCACCGTCTGATCGCCGCCGGAACAAAAAGCATATTTGCCGTCGCTGTGGGGACCTGCACCCGTGAGCAATACTACCCCAATGCGGGCATCCTCGCGAGCATCACAGAAAGCGTCGTAAAGCTCAAAAACTGTCTTCGGACGGAAGGCATTACGCTTATGGGGGCGATTGATGGTAATTTTGGCGATTCCCCCCCATTTATGGTAAAGAATATCCTCGTAGGTTTTGACGGATTGCCATTCAACGGTCATAGTCTCGGTTATCGGCACAGCTTTTTTACCTTACCCTATTTTGTCCCCCACTTTGAAGCCTGGAGCGCCAGAATAGGGGAATGGATAGTTGACCGAAAAGGTTTAAAGCTGATTCCCTTCTTGATGTTTTCTGAGTATTGATTGAAAATATATTTATCCTATTTGCTAACTTTAAAGAGGTAAAAATATGAGTACAAGTAATAAAACTAAGCTTGAATCATTAGAGTTTTATTTGGGGTTAAAATATCCAATAACAATTTATCCTGATGATGACGAGGGATATGTATCAGAAATCAAGGATATTCCAGGATGTTTCACTCAGGGAGAAACCATAGAGGAAACCTTAATCAGTAATCAGTAATCATTGAACTGAAAACTTCCATCTGATAACTGATAACTGATAACTGATAACTGATAACTGAATTAAAGCCATTCGATTTCTTTAGCTTTTTCGGGTAGTTTAGCCGTGGCTTGTCCTTGGCTGCGGGACTGAAACCCAATTAAATCGAGGGGAGTAGCCAATAAATCTACTAAATCTGCTTTACCAAACAGTAACTTGAGAGTATTTTCTGGTAGCTCTTTTAATAACCAACGACCGAGAGTAAAAAATAACTCTTGATTGGTTAAAGGTCGCATCAATTCGACACCATACAATTCGTGAAGATAGCGATTTGATCGCCCGTAACGTTTTAATTGACTTCTTAAGTCTTCTAAGGTGGAACGATGACGATGGTAAATAATTGCCTCTGGTGCGTAGGTTAATTGCCAGTCGGTTTGTTGTTGAATACGCCAACAGATATCGGCATCACCACCAGTAGTTAAATAAGGACGAAATAAACCAACTTTTTGAAAAGCTTCTCGAAGAATAGCGAGGTTAGCAGTTTGACCGTAGGGACAAAAAGAATGTTCTAAAAGAAATTTTGGTGACATAAAGTGACGACGTTCTGCATACTTTTCCAACCAAGTTGAACCAGTTAAGGCAGCAATTTCACCCGCTACCAGACCGATGTTAGGATCACTAAAGGGTTGGATCAATTCTGTCAACCATTGCGGTGCGGGACGACAATCGGCATCGGTAAAGACCAAAAAAGGATAACGAGCGCTTTTGATCCCCTTGTTACGAGCAGCGTAGGAGCTTTGTATCTGATTTTCGCTTAAAATGATCAGGTTCAGTCCCCGCTGTTCTTCTGCTGCCTTTCCTAATAATTCTGCTGTGCGATCGCTACTATTATTATCAACTAAAATATATTCAACTAATTGACGGGGATAGGTCTGTTTGGCTAAACAATCAATGAGAGGGGGTAGATCTTTCTCTCCGTTATAAATTGGCACGATCACGGATACTTCGGGCAAGAACTGCAAGGTAGTTGACATCGTTGGAGTCCAATAAACGGGGGACGGTTGAACTATTCGCTACAATACTACTATAATCAATAGCAACAAAAAGCAAGTCTATTGTCACTTATTTTAAACCAACGATGAAAAGTTTCTTCCGAAAATTATTTTTCTATGTGGGTATTCTTTGGCTCTCACCCTTAATCATTGCTTTTCAGGTAGCTAACAATCGAGAACTTATCTTAGGTGATGTGCGGCGTTGGGTAGAGTTATTAGGCCGGGAAAAAAGAGCAGATTGGTTACAATTGTTAGCTCTGTGTCTGGAGGCAAAAGAATTTAGAAATTTATATTATTGTCGTCTTTTTCAAGGGGGTTCATTCAGCCGTTTTTTTATGTATATTCTTAGGTTTTTCTATCGAGAAAGTTCCTATTTATTTCTAGATTCTTCTTGTTCGATTGGCAAAGGATTATTTATTCAACACGGTTTTAGTACGATTGTTATGGCGGATTTGGGCGATAACTGTTGGATTAATCAACAGGTAACAATTGGCTATAAAGATAAAAGCGGTCGCCCCAAAATTGGCAATAATGTCAGGATTACCGCCGGCGCTAAAGTCTTGGGAAACATTACCATCGGCGATAATGTCACCGTGGGCGCAAATTCAGTGGTAGTCAAAGATGTTCCAGCTAATTGTGTGGTGGTGGGTATTCCCGCTCGTATTGTTAAACGGGACGGCGTTAAAGTAGATGAAAAATTATAAACGTTGACTTAAAATATATTCGGCAATTGCCAGATCCCCCGGAGTCGTAATTTTTAAGTTAGTTTCTTCACCGACGACAATTTTGACGGGAAAACCACATTTTTCTAATAAGGCAGCATCGTCGGTGACTTCCCAAGCTAATTTTCGGCCCTGTTCATGACATTCTTTTAATAATTTTACCTGAAAACCCTGGGGTGTTTGGGCCGCCCACAACCGCGATCGATCCGGTGTATCCTCAATCCAGCCCTTGCTATCGACAATTTTAATCGTATCTTTCACCGGAATCGCCGCAATGAAACCCTGACAAGTGGCTAAAGCGGCGGCACAGCGATCGAATAATTCGGGAGTGGCTAAACAGCGCGCCCCATCGTGAATTAAAACCGTCTCAGCCCCCTCTGGTAGGGCTTGTAAGCCATTGTAAACCGATTTTTGTCTGGTTTCGCCTCCTTGGATGATTTGCACGGGTTTAAGGGCATTTATAGGGGTGATAATTTCTCGGATCTCCTCAAAGTCTTCCGGTTGTGCCATGATGCCAATCCAGATAATTGCCCTCGATTCCATGGCAGCCAGCAAAGTCCAAGCCAGGAGAGGTTTTCCGTGCAGGGTGAGCAGTAACTTATTGCGATCGCTGCCCATCCGTTTACCCATTCCCGCTGCTGGAATTAACAAATACATATTTTTTTTCAGGTAAAAAGTTAACAAGAGTCAGGAAAGAGAATTCAGTGGACAGGAGTGGGGAGCTTTTTGCCTCTTATTTGTAAACAGTAATCACTGTCCGGCTGATGGTTAATCGCTTAAATAACCCAAAAACTATGCCTCTTAAGAGAATAAATCGAGGGGAAAGTGACCATAAGTACCGACTAATTGATCATTTTCTGACTGACAAGAAACCAGGACACCGCGATAGGTTCCCGTATAGGAATCGAGATAGGAAGCTTGTCTTTGGGTATTGTATTTAATATACACCGCTCCTGGTTCTGGGTGGTCTTCTGGGAGACTATTAGGTAGGGGGTATCCCAGGGCTTGTAGATAACTTTTCAGGGCTTTAAATCCCTCTTCATTGTTATCGGCACAGATACCTAAGTTAATTGATTCCGAACCTTGGTTAACTAATAAAATTGCCTGTCTTAGAGCTTCTTCTTCTTCAGGGGATTGGGCAATTTTTAGTTGAATACATCCATATTCTTTTAGGAGTTTCAAGGCTTCTTCCATAGACATGAGCGGTTAGATATGTGGGGCTAAAGATAAAAAATCAACTGTTGCTGCTGTCCTTACCGACAAATTCCCAAGAAAAAAGCCCTAAATCATTGGGGTTTAGAGATAGGAAAATTTTGCATTGGTCTTATCATATCAGGTTGGGGACAGGAAAATTTATCGGGGTTGTTCGATCGCTCCGGGTTGTGCGGGCATTTCACACTAAATCCGGTTATTAAAGAATGATTATTTATTCCCCCTATTGCCCATTGCCTATTGCATTAGTGCCTGTCCTGATATGTAGCCTATGCTCAACGGATTTAGTATAACTCACTCCGTTTTGATAGCCAAAGTAAGCACCTATAATAATTCCAGCACCAAAACCAATCGCTAGGTAAGGCAAAATTATACTGAGGGGAAAAGAGGATTGTCTCCGATGAGATGGAAAAAATCCCTCACCAGTCGCCACAATATTCTCAGCAGCTTCAGGGAACTCCTCCGGTTTCTCTAGGGCTTTTTCTTCGGTTGTTTCAGAGTCTTCCAAAGCTTCTGGGGCATCTTCTCGGTCATTTTCGGCGATTTCTGCGGTTATTATCGGCAAAGAGTTTAATTTGGTGACACGATTGACGATTAAATCATCTTGACTCAGGGTTATCGATTCTTGCCAAGCGGGGATATCGGATTCCTGGGTCATACCGTAAACGATCACTTGTTCTAATCCATCGATGCCCAAGCTTTTGATTTCTGCCGACAAAAAAGGTAATAACTTGTGTTGATTGGGTATATTTTTGGATTGAACTTTTAGAGTCAGGGCATTTTCTTGCGGGGTGGCTTCAACAACCTCTATTTTTCTGGTTAAGAGACTTTGGTTAAGTAGAGCAATAATAGCGGCTGGATCCTGGAGTTTAGCGGCATGGATAAGTTGTGCCTGATTCATGGCCTTGAGGGACTAGGGAGGGTATATTATACTAAATCCTGTGGAAAATGTATAGGAAAGTGGGTGAGTGCCGGAGCAGGGGGAAACAATCCATAACTGGGTTTTTAAAGTTGAATGGGGACTTAATCATGGTATTAAAAACCGATTTGGTATCGGTCTGTCCATCCCTGCCCCCGGTGCCACTTAAATTTCCGCCACGGCTCTTTCGATTAAACGACGAGCCAGGGTTTGAATACCAGTATGTTCATAGTAATTGGTGGTCATATCGAGGAATGCCCCAACATATACCAATTTGTCGGCAGAAAAGTCGATAAATCCCTGAATTTTGCTCAATAATCCCTGCTGGCTCAAACTGCGCTCGCTGACAAAACCACTCATCCAACCTTTAGTGGAGTCGAAACTTTGACCGATAAAGTCTAATTTTCTGGCAGTATTTCCCCCCGGAATCAATTCTTTAATACTGCCGAAAGTGGAGTTAGATTCTAATTCTTCCGGGGTGAGAATGCTCAGGCCCGATTCCACTTTGCGGATAAAACTGCCCCCCAGGGGAATTAAACCATCCAAACAAACTAACGCCGCCATCCGCATCAGGGATTCGCCGCTATAATCTCCCAGAGAAGCGACGAAATCATCGATACTATCGCCCGGAATGCCATTGATTTGACAAAAAGCGACTAATTCGGTCACTAATTTCAAGGTTAGATCGATGGTTTGCGCTTTTTCGGGGGCAGGGGTTAATTTTTCGATTAAACCGCCCATGAGGGGAATTTTACCACCGACGGCATTAGCAAGAGAGGCGGCGGCTAGGGCATTATCGGCGCTGTCGATGGTTTGGTAGAGCCAGAGCGCCCGTTGATAGCCCTGGGATTGATCATTAAACAACCAAACGGCTCGATCGCCAATCTGTTGGATCATGCTTTCGTCGGTTTCGCCGGTGACTGTGATAATCGTATTTTTAAACCCGACTAGGTTATCCCACTGTCCCGGCACTACATAATCAAGGGTTTTGAGAACTTTGACGGTGAGATTATTAGTCGGTAATTCGTCCACCAGTTCAAAAATTGGCTTACTCACGGATGTCTCCTTACTTTAACTTTGCTAGACCATCTAAATCGAACTTAGCTAACCAAGCTTGGCGATCGCTGGCGGTAAAATCCGCATCCCGCGATAAAACCTTGACTTGATAACGATTATTGACTAAAACGGCGCTGGCGGTTGCACCCTGTTCCACAGAGGGAAAACCTTTAATTGTGGTTTGACTGTCTTGGAATTTATTGGCCGCGGCGGGATTATTGCTGATGTCAGATATGGCTAACATAGCCAGAACTTTGCCATCTTGCTTCAGTTTTGCCTCAGCAAAGCCTTTTTTCTCCTGGGTATAGACGCGCTCGTATCCTCCCCCAGAAGGCGGGAAAAACCGATTAAAACTGCCGCCAGAGGTGGATTCTTTCACCACTGCCGCCGCCCCGCGAGCGGTACTTTCTTGTTGCGCTTGGTCAAATTGTGAGGGAGCTTTAGCACAGGAAGTTACTAGCAAAAGTACCGCCAATACCCCTGCTATCAAGATTTTGCCAAATCGAAAGCTCATAGTTCTCTTAATTAAAACTTACTAATGTTTGTTTGTAGTATATCTCTCGCTTATTGCTGATTATTGTTAAGTTTTTCTAGATTTTCTCACACCAGACCGAAAAAAACAGAAAATCAGCAAAATTCGAGTCAATAACTAATTTTTAGGAGTACATCTCAATATTAGCTCTCCTGCCAAAATCAAAAATCTGACCTTAGGTGAGGAGACTCCGAGACAGAAGAACTCAAAAAGCCGCCTCTCCCCCATACCCTAACACCCCACACCCTGCTCCCGGGAAAAACTTTTTGCCGCAAACCCCAGCTACAGTCCCGCAATTGCCCCTCGCGCCATAGATGCGATCGCTTGTTCCGTGGCCCGGGGTAGATGATAATATTTACCCCCGGCTTTTAGGGCTAATTCTTTGGCAAAACCAGTGGAGACGAATTTTTTCTCCGTATCGATGACCAGCAGTTTAATGCCTAAAGAGCGAATTTTAGCGGCAATATCGAGCAGTTCTGCCTTAATATCCGGTTTTTCCCCCTCCGGAATCGGTTCGCCTAAAGATTTCGCCAAAGGAATATTACTTCTACCGTCGGTAATCGCCACAATCACCACTTGACCGATATCCCCCGATAAACGGGCATTCATCCCCACATGAACCGCTTGGGTTAAACCGTGGGCTAAGGGGGAACCGCCGCCACAGGGCAGGGTTTCTAGACGTTTTTTCGCTAGGGTAATCGATTTGGTCGGCGGCAATAGTACATCTGCTCGCTCGCCCCGGAAAGGAATCAGGGCAATCTGGTCGCGATTTTCGTAAGCTTCCGTTAACAGACGCATAACCGCACCTTTAGCCGACTGCATCCGATTCAGGGCCATGGAACCGGAGGCATCAACCACAAAGACAATTAAAGAACCGGCCTTGCGGGCCAGCCGTTTTGAGCGCAGATCCCCTTCTTCTATAATCACATGACGTTCGGGATTCCTTAAGCGACGGGCTTTTTGATAGGGGGCGGCCGCCCGGAGAGTGGCATCGACGGCGACTCTTTTCACCTTGCCCCGGGGTAACATCGGCTTAATATAACGTCCCCTATCTTCCGAGAAAATCAGGTTACGCGCCCCCGATTTCCCCTGACGCTGGGCCATCTGGGCAAAATACAGCACACTGGGATCCAGTAAAACCCCTTCCGGGTCGAAAACAAATTCTTCCGGCAGATTATCCGGCTGTTCCGGTTCTTTTTCTTCCTCTTTCTCCTCCTCTTTTTCTTCCTGTTCCTGCTGGTTTTCGTCTTGGGGCGGTTCCGGTGGTGGCGGTGGTGGCGGTGGCTGTTGTTCCTGTTCCGGAGGTGGTGGCGTAATCAGCGATCGAGGTACAATGACTAATTCGACGGCTCTTTTTAAGTCATCGGCACTGACTAAATCCCGACCTTCTAAAGCGGCGGCGGCCTTGGCTACTCTCACGGCAAAAATCTCGGCGCGATGACCTTCTACCCTACCGCGCACCGCTTCCTCCACTAGATAACTAATTTGTTCGGGTTTAATTTTTACCTCTTTTAACCATTCCCTCGCCAGGATAATTTCGGTTTTTAGATCATCGATTTCTTGGGCATATTGGGCGATAAAAGCGGTGGGAGAAACAGCATACTCGATCGCCTGATTGACGGCGGTGACTCGTTGGTCTAAACTAAGGACACCATCGGCGGAAAGGGCAATGGCAATTCTATCTAATAAATGGGGTCGTAAATCCCCCTCTTCCGGGTTATAAGTAGCGATCAGGATTGGTTTACAGGGATGTTGAAAACTGATGCCTTCCCGTTCGATTTGGTTACGTCCTTCGCTTAAAACTGTTAGTAATTGGTTAGCAATTTGGTCATCAAGTAGATTAATTTCATCGATGTAGAGAATTCCCCGATGGGCGCTGGCTAATAAACCGGGTTGAAAGACTGGTTCCCCCTGTTTCACCGATTCTTCCACATCGACGGAACCCAATAAACGATCCTCCGTGACTCCTAGGGGAATCTGCACGAAAGGGGCCCGGATAACTTCCCCGGGGACCTCTCCACTGCTATATTCTTCTTTAGTGCGATCGTCCCATTCGTCGGGATGGTTGGGATCACAATTAAAGACATTACCTGCGATAATTTCGATCGGTGGCAGTAAGGAATGTATCGCTCGCGCCATGACTGATTTGGCGGTTCCCCGACGACCGGCAATCACCACACCCCCCAGGGCGGGATCCACGGCGGCTAAGAGTAGGGCTAATTTAATCGCTTCTTGGCCGACAACGGCAGTTAGGGGAAAATTGAGGGTCAGAGTGGGCATAGATCTAGATTCAGGCGGCCAAATTCTAGTGTAAAACAGAAGCTCACTGGTCTGGCACTTTTCCCTTTTCTTCGACCCGCAAGTAAAATTTTTTTGATTCCCTTTTCTGGAATCTTAGCCGGCTCTCGATGGATTTCTTCAACCCCGAACTGATCGAGAAGTTGCCGGGTTAATCTAGGATTAGCTCCTGATAACGGCTGTAGAGAGGACAAAAATATGATAGCGACAATAATCGATCGCCTTACGGAAACCAACCCGCAAATTATGCGAGAATGGCAAGGAAGATTAACCCCGAAAAATATCTCGATCGCCTCGATTATCTCCCTAGTTGGTCAATTATTAGTTTATTTATACTATCAAAATCTCTTGCCGGTAGGGGAGGGATTTAGTCGTTACTGTACCGCTAATCCCCCCAATAACAACGATTATTATCCCTATAGTGGGATTAAATACTGCATCCAAGACTTAAATGGTGAATGGATGATTATCTCCCGGTTATGGTGGTTAGATATCTTCACTTTTCTGAGCATTACCGGCATTTTCGCTCTTTTAGTGGTGGGAACCTATCAATTAATCGCCGATCTTTCTGGGGAAGAACGCCGGGGTACACTTAATTTTATCCGTCTGAGTCCCCAACCCGCCAGAACAATTTTTATCGGCAAAATTTTCGGGGTTCCCATTCTCCTCTATCTCGTCTGTCTTCTCGCTTTACCCTTTCACTTGGGGGCGGGTTTATTAGCAGGTATTCCCTTGTCGTTAATTTTAGCCTTCTACGCGGTTCTAATCGCTAGTTGTGCCTTTTTCTATCATGCCGCCCTTAGTTTCGCTTTAGCCACGCCATGGTTAGGAGGATTTCAACCCTGGTTAGGCAGTGCTACGGTCTTAATCTTTGTGTTTTATAGCAGTATTTTTACTTTATCGGGCTATGGTGGTTCCCGTACCCCCTTTGATTGGTTAATTCTCTTTAATCCTAGTTTTGTCCTCCCCTATCTAGTTAAATCTACCTTTCTCCCCCCCGATGCGGTACGCTATCTAGGAATCTCACAAATCTTCGACCTTCGTTGGTACGGTCAATCTCTCTGGCAATCGGTTATAATGGGTATTAGCTTAATTTTGCTCAATTTTTCCCTCTGCACCTACGGTTTAACCAGAATTCTCCAGCGTCGCTTCCATAATCCCCTCGCTACTCTTGTTAGTAAACCCCAAAGTTACTGGATGATGGGTTGTTTTAGCACTATTAGCCTAGGTTTTGTCTTCCAAACTCTGCAACCGAGGTATATTTTCGATAATTTTGCGATTCTTAGCGTTTTTGTGGCGATTTTTGGCTTGTTAATCCTTTTTGCCATCACTCCCCCTCGTCAAACTCTCCAAGATTGGACTCGCTATCGTCATCTGCAAGGAAAAACGGGCATTAGTCTGGGGAAAGCTGTAATCTTTGGCGAAAAAAGCCCTTCTACCCTAGCCATGGCTGTTAACGTCGCCATTGCCATTTTATTCATCCTTCCCGCTATTTTTATCGCCCCTCTCGATGGATATAAACTAGCCACTGCAGCCGGGTTTCTCTTGGCAATGAACATGATTTTAGTCTATGCCGCTATCGCCCAATTATTGATGTTAGCCAGCACAAATAAACGCGCTTTGCTGGCAGCCACTAGCATCGGCATTTTGATTATTTTCCCCTTCCTCTGTTTCGCTGTCTTGGGAGTTAATCCCAGTCAATCTCCGCTGTTATGGTTTTTTACTCTTCTTCCCATTGCCGCTACTAAATACGCTACACTTCCCTCTTTCGCTTTGGCAATTTTCAGTCAGTGGTTGGGTTTAACCCTCGTCGGATGGCAAATTAATCGGCAATTAAATCGCCTTGGTGCCTCGGCAACTAAAGCGTTAATGCCAAGCTGAAAAATACCGATTCACGGGGGGGATTAAATAATATTTCTGCCGACAATTTTCTCCCCTTGAGTATCAGTTAAATTTTTTTTCCCAAAAAGCTTGACAAAACCCCACGACTTGACAGATAATTTCTTATAGAATGGGAATCCGTGCCTGCCTGCAAACCCCCTCTTTTCAGGTCAAATAAAGCTCCAAAGAATTAACCCCAAAAAGTAGGGGGAGTTAATTTCAGTTCCGGTGCTGATTAGGAGCATCTTTCAATTTGACAACGCCTATTGTAGGGCTAATTCATGAATTAGCCCTACACCTAGTGATTTCAGTTCCGGTGCTGATTAGGAGCATCTTTCAATTTGACAACGCCACATTTTTACCCCACCACCGATAAACTATCAACGATTAGCGAGGGAGTATAACAGGAGCCATTCCATTGATTATCGGCCCCCAGAGCGATTAAATTCTGCAAAGCTGTATAAACATTTCCCGTCACCATTGTATCTTTAACTCGTCCGGTGATTTTGCCCTTTTCTATGCGATAACCCAGATCGATATTGACAGAAAAATCGCCAGAAATATCGGCCCCATGACCTAAAATTTGGTCAATAACTAGACCTTCATCTATTTGCGAGATTAAATCCTCTAAAGTTCCCTCTCCAGGTGCAACGATTAAATTAACCAAATCTGGCAGAGGATAAACGCCTAAACTAGGACGAAAACCGTTTCCCGTCGGAGGAGTTTTTAATAATCTGGCCGTGGTAAGATCGCTATAGAATTCCTTAACTCTACCTCCCTCAATTAAAGATAAAAATTTGGTGGGAGTTCCCTCATCATCAAAGGGACAACTATAGGGTTCTCGCTGGGGTTGTTGGGATAAAGTCAACTTTTCTGACATCACCAATTGACCGATTTTATCACTCCAGGGCGAAGACTTTTCTAAGATCTGTTTACCATTTAAAGCCATCGCCACCGTACCCCATAACAGGGTAACTGCATTAGCAGTCAATAAAATTGGTAATTTACCCGTGGGACTATCCACATTATTGGCAGCCCATTGTAGTCGCTGCAATAACTGTTTAATTACCGTATCGGGATGAGGTGTACTGCGAGTATATTCTCCATCATAAACCGCCAGAAAATCCTCCCCCCGTACCCATTCAATCCCCAGATAATAACTCAAAGCTGTATCGGTATATTGACAATATAAACCCTGGGAATTAACCAAACGGGTGATTTCCCGTTCACATTCCCATTCACCACTACAAATAACCTCAGGGTAAACTTGGCGAATATGGCCAATCATTTGATTACCCATCTCGATTAAAGATTCTACCGCCACATCTTGCCCAATCGGGTCATAGATTGCCTGTCGTGGTGCCGAAAATTCGATTTCTTCCGGGGCATTGAGATAGGATAAATTTAACGCCGTTTCTACTAAAATTTCCGGTTCCACATCACCATAACCCACCGCTAACCCCGGACAACCCTCGCGCCATAATCTTAAGGCAGTTCCCACAGATTCGGAACTTTCTAGCTGTTTGAGACGATTAGCCTCAAAAAAAACGGGATGGGAAAGGGAGGAAGATTGATAAACTTCGGCTGCCACCGCTCCCGATTTGAGAGCTAGTTCGATGAGTTGTTGCGGATCGATCGTCATGGTGATAGTTTTTGAGATAATAGCTATCTGATTATCTCAAGCCCCGGCACTTCGGCGCAAACGCTGCTAATAAGACTGCGGCGAGTTAAAAAATTTTTGCTTATTCATCAATATTTTTGAGCAAAGATGATCAAGTTGGTAATGAAGTTATCATAGAATCGATCAAGAGTCAAAAACATGGATACTCCCACCTAGAGAGGCCGAAAAAATGACGATTGCCAAAAGCGACGAAACTGCCACCTCTCCGGCACTGATAGAAGAAGATTTCGAGGACTTCTGGGAACCCCCCCCACC
>NZ_JADBUE010000331.1:0-19758 GCF_020245805.1 Microcystis sp. M179S2
GTTAAGGCAGGTGCGAAAAATCCTTCGGGAAAGAAGCAGAAACCCAAATCGTGAGGTTTGGGAATCGCCGTCCGTTTTACGGCGGCGAGGATGTCAAGGAACTGGAACGAAGGAAGGGACACGACGAATCCTGACTCCAACACCCCCTGCTCGGAAGAAGCTGGAATTTTTCAATGCTCAGGCGATTCGATGGATTTTGACCCTAGCTTGAAAAAGTTGCTCAAAGATACTTCTGGCAAGACGGATTGCGAAACGTTTATCAAAGTCTCGAAAAGCAACCACAAATTCGCTATCGAGTATTGCGCCAGACTTCTGCGGTTTACCGTCAACCATCACGGACCTGTAAAACGAAGGGAAATTAATCCTTGTTTGAAACGCAATGCGGTGGTGGAGTTTCAGGGTTTTCTATCTGATTGAATTTCTGTAAGGGGGTACTCACCTCCCTCAATTTCAAGCTGACGACAAGGAGACTACTCCATGAAAAATCGGCGTTGCTGAATCAAGGTATGAATGCCAACTGTGCAGGTTCCCGTGCAAAAGTTAGTTTGGCTCTAGCGCCATAATAATTACCCGGCGACAAGCCAGAACAAATAGTGGAAATAGGGAAAGACGAACGAGGCTGGGACTAACTAACTGGCAATAATGATAGCGAGAAAAGAAGTGGTTTAGTAGTGCCGAATTCCCGTTCCCAATCATTTAGGAGGTAGGAAAGATGACAATTTATGTCACCCGCGAGGGAGATAAACTGGTGGCCGATTCCCCACTGGAATTGGTGGAAAAATTACAACAATGTCAGGGCAGAATGGCGGAAACAAGACAGGACTTCATGACTCGGATGGCCGCACAGATGGTAGCCAGCCAAGGCGTTACCGTTCCTATCACCGATCCGGAGAATTTTATCGCCGAGCTAATCCACAACGATTTTCTGAGCGTGGTGGACAGTATTGATGGCTAAAAGTCGGCCGGGGAATTGGCAGGAAAACCTAGCCCCTAGGCTCCCTAACACTCAACCCCACTACCCTAGGTCAAAAAGCAAAATTTCCGAGTCTTCTAGAGATTGAATAGCCAAAGAAGTTTCCTCGCTAATTGCCGCTCCATCCCCCGCTTGTAAATGCACGCCATTTAGGTTTATTTGCCCTCTAGCCACTTGTAACCAGCCATAACGACTGGGGGCTAAGGAATGGGTGAGGGACTGGCCTAGGGGCAAAATTCCTGCGTAGAGATTAACGTCTTGATGGACTTTAACCGCCTTACCTGCGCCGGTGGGAGAGGCGATTAATTGTAAGGTATGGGGAGAAAATTCGATCGCTTTTTGTTCGTAACTGGGTTCTAGGTCTTTTTTGTCGGGAATAATCCAGATTTGCAGGAGATGGAGGGAATTAGTGGCAGAATGATTAAATTCACTGTGTTTTATCCCTGTTCCTGCGCTCATGCGTTGAATTTCACCGTGTCGAATCACGGAACCCGTGCCGAGACTATCTTTGTGTTCTAGTTCTCCCTCCAAAACATAGGTTAAAATCTCCATATCGTGGTGTCCGTGGGTGTGAAATCCTTTTCCCCCAATCACTTTATCCTCATTAATAACTCTTAGACTCCTAAAATTAATCTGTTGGGGATCATAATATTGGGCAAAAGAAAAAGTATGATAGGTATCCAACCAACCATAGTTAGCGTGGCCTCTTTCCTCAGCTTTGCGTATAGTAATCATCAGTTTTCCTCTTTTTTATCTCTATATTCCTAGTATATAAAATATTGCCAAAAATGATCAGTAGGCACTTAAAATTCAGATAGTTACCTTACCTTCTTTTTTAGCCCAAAAAGCCTCCTACTGGGGGCTTAGGAAGAATGTAGTTACTTCTTAGAGTAGAGCAAATTATGTCGAGAATTGGCAAATATAGCTCGATTTTTGTTGAAGCTGTACTGCATTTAAATTGCGTATTGAATATTTTAGTACAAATGCTCAAACTCCTTCTCCCTGCTCCCTTCTCCCCTCTCCCCGGCAGTCTTAACGAGTAATTTAGATAGTCAACAGCTTATTATTGCGGTAAAAACGCCTAACTATAGCATTTGGGCAGGTTACTTCATAATTTGCATTTCAGCTTGCTTGCTCAAGATTTCAGGTCAAACTTAAGCCAAATCTCGCCAATCTATCCCTAAATCTTGTAACTTCTGAGCCATCTTTTCTGCTACTTCTTCAGGGGTGGGAACAAGTTTACCTTCAGGGGTAAAAAAGCGTAATTGGCTGTCATGAACACCTAAAAATAATTCTAACTGAATTTACGGGGGATACTATAGCTTATTTTGAAGTCCATGGTACGGGAAAGGCCGTCGGTGATGCAACCGAATTAGAAGTCTTATCTCATGTTCATCCAGATACGGTAAATAAGGCCGTTATTGGTTTAATTAAAGCGAATATTGGCCATACTAAGGCGGCAGGGATAGCAGGGTTAATTAAAGTGACTATGGCGGTTCATCGTCAAATTTTACCACTGGTGACGGGATGCGAGCGCCATCAGGCTCAGTTAACCGAAGACAAGGCTAGGTTACAGGTATTAAAAGAGGGGCAAATTTGGCCAAATTCCTTACCTTTACGGACAGGAGTGAGTGCCATGGGTTTTGGGGGCATTAATAGTCATATTATCCTAGAGAGATTAAGTCAGATTCGTCGTCACACTTTAACGCAACAGGAACAAAAATTAATCCATTCTCCCCAAGATGCAGAGTTATTCCTATTGAGTGCAAATCGTCAAGAAGACTTACAAGCACAGGTTAATCGGTTATTAAATATTGTTCCACTTTTGGGAAATTTTGCTAAAATATGAAAAGCGGTAAAGCGCGCAAGGTATCAGGGGGACTGACCTCCCGATCCTTTGTATCTCAGAACAAATATCGCCCTCGGCCCGAAGACAAAATTCAGTTCCGTCCGCCGCCTGGCAGTCGGTGGACGTTAAGTTAAAATGCTGGTGGATTCGGTCTGACGGGGGCATAATTTTCGGATTGTGTCTAGTTAAGAGGAGTAGAAGCAGCAATCTCCCGTTACAGCCGTAGGCTTAAGGGTGAGAGTGTCAACACCTAATCATACCCAAAACCTCAAACCTCAAAAATTGATATTCCTAACCCATAAACGAAACTGTCGAGGAGAAAATTACCTACACACAGCCAGCAAAAGAGTAATAGATTGGTGTATTATTCATCAAATAGGGACGTTAATAATTGGGCATGATGAGCGGATGAAACAATCTCTTAATCTAGGAAAAAGGAATCATCAACAATTGGTCAATGTTCCTCATTATAGATGAAGAGAAATGTTAACCTATAAAGCTCAATTAAAAGGAATAAAAGTCATAATAACTGAAGAATCCTCTACCTCACAATCGAGTGATTTAGATAGGGATGAGTTACCTAAATATGGTGAAGAAAAACCATTATTTAAGGGAAAAAGGTTAGCTAGGGGAATTGATAAAATGGGAACAAATCAATCGTTAAATGCCGATGTCAATGGGGCATTTAACATCATTAGAAAAGTAATTCCTGATGTCGTTGACCAGGGAAGAAAGGGTTTGCCGTTTAACCCGCTCCGTGCTTGAACCACTACGAATGACTAAGCTTTCAGGCTTTTAAGTAAGTTTGAGTAAGTTTAGTTGAGCGGTAATCTCAAAAGGAAAAACAGATATTATTTTGATGAAAGGCTATGGGTATCAGCATCTTGAGAATCTGGGCGATCGCAGCTAACAGTTTTCGCGAGGTTATCCGCGAGCGCATTCTTTACTTTATCGGGTTTTTTGCCTTGTTGATGGCCTTCGCTTGGCGTTTATTACCGGAAATTGCGGTGGGAACCCATCAGAAAATCTTTCTTGACTTGGGATTAGCCGCTATCGGGTTATTAGGGGTAATTGTCGCGGTTTTTGTGGGTACAGGGCTAATTAATAAGGAAATTGACAAGAGAACTATTTTAGTTTTGATTCCTAAACCCCTGAGTCGGGCCGAATTTATCCTCGGTAAACACTTGGGTTTGTCCGGGGTTTTAGCGGTGATGTTGGGGGTAATGTTGGTGATTTACCTGCTGATGTTGTCGGGGATGAAAGTATCTTTTCAAGCTTTACCCCTGATTGTCTCGGTTTTCTATCTCGGTTTGGAATTAATTCTCATCGCAGCCGTGGCGATCGCTTTTGGGGTATTTACCAGTTCGATTTTAGCCACGTTAATGACTTTTGGGGTCTATCTCATGGGTCACATCAGCAAAGATCTGATCCAATTGGGTATAATCAGCAAAAATGCCAATATCCTCGCTATCACTAAAAATATTTATCTAATTCTCCCAGATTTAGAGAGATTAAATTTTAGAAACGAGGCCGTTTATGGTTTGCTGCCTAGTGCTGATGTCTTAATCGCTAATGCCCTCTACAGTCTCGTTTATACTGGTCTATTATTGGGTATCTCCATCCTTATCTTTTCACGACGACAATTTTAACTGGGGTTGCCGAGTCAAGGAATGAATGTCATCGCCATCGATTAGTTTATAGACATGATTAGCCATGAAATTAAAGGCACAGCTGCATATTTTAAGTCGAGACGCGGTCAATTACGGACTGGCCCCCGTAGTCATGGAAGAAGCGGTTAATCCCGTCCTTGCGGCCATGGCCAGACAGTTAAAACATTTACAATACTATGTGGTGCAGAATAGCCAGGGTGATTGGTTACTAACCACCTTAGCCCATCGGCGGCAGCCGCAACAGGAGAAAAGGGTAATCTATGCCTTTGCTACGGAAAAAATGGCCATATCTGCTCAAAATACCCCCAATTCACCCCTATCAACGCTCCTGATTCCCGTAACCCATCTTTTATTCCAATTATTTGCCCTAGAAAAAGTAGATAGTATTATTTTTCTGGAAAATGCACACACTGCTCAAACGGGAAAAGAAATCTCCCGGACCCAATTAAAGGCCAATATTGAAAAACAACTGCAAAAACTAGCGGCAATTCCTCCCCATCTTGCTTAACCTAGTGTAACCAGAGAGATTTTTGAGAAAGGAGGGTGTCGCTAGTGTGGGCCACACTTCACCCCATCAGATATAGTAGAAGTACAGTATATAGATTCTCAACCGTAAAACGACGGGGTTTTAACCCAAATTTTCGATAAAACGGCCCTCGATTGTCAAGCTGTATCCCTAACAATGAAGCAGTTAAACTAGGAGCCGTCGGAGGCGAAAGTCTCACCCACGTTTCTCAAGGGGAGGAGATGGAGGTGACTCTATTCTCGAACCCTAATGGATAGATTGGACTCTATCAGTATCCGCCGCTACTAATATCTTAAATCTTAGCCAGAATGCCAGATTTACACTTGCTTAATTCTCATCCACAGGCCCTAGAAACTGCCTTCATCCCCACTGCCGACCGGTCTTTTTCCTACCCTCTATCCCTCGACCTGGCCACAATTAATCAACGTTTTGACTCCGCTAACGCCGCAGAAATCGTCGCTTGGGCGGAAGCCACCTTTGGGGAAGGTTTGGTGATGAGTACCAGTTTCGGCATTCAAGCGGCGGTGATGTTGCACCTCGTCACCGCAATTATCCCCGATATTCCCATCATTTGGATCGATACCGGCTATCTTCCCCCAGAAACCTATCAATTTGCCGAAGACTTAAGCCAACGCCTCCATTTAAACCTGAAAGTTTATCAATCTCCCCTCAGTCCCGCCCGCATGGAAGCAATCCACGGTAAATTGTGGTCAAATAACGATCTGGACTCCCTCAATCTCTACGACAAAATCCGCAAGGTGGAGCCGATGCAACGGGCCCTGAAGGAATTAAAGGCCACCGCTTGGTTAGCAGGTTTACGTCGCGACCAAACCGACCACCGCAAAACTCTCCAATGGGTCAATCCACAGGGCGAACGTTACAAAATATTACCGATCCTTGACTGGAATGCCAAAACCATATACCAGTATCTGACTAAATACGATCTTCCCTACCATCCCTATTTTGATCTGGGTTATGTCTCCGTCGGCGATTGGCACTCCAGTCGGCCTTTAACCGCCGATGATAGCAACGAACGAGACACCCGTTTCAAGGGTTTAAAACAAGAATGCGGTCTTCATTTACCCTTAACCCCCGGAGAAGCACAAAGTCTCGACGCAAGCTCCCTATAACTGCCGGGGTGGGAAATTTGCCGGTGCGATCGGTTCCTAGACGTTGGACAATGGTTAATGATTATTAATCCCCCATTAACCATGGCTATTTTAGAAAATTTTCTCGAAGTCGGCTCTCTCAAGTGGTTTTATCGACAGGTTAACCCCGATCAACAACCGGATACAACCCCCGTGATCCTACTCCATGGTTTACCCGCCCATGGCTATATTTGGCGGGAATTATTAACCAGTTTAGAAGAATATAACATTAATGCCATTGCCCCCGATTGGATCGGTTCCGGTTTATCCGCTAAACCCGATGCCAGAGATTTCGCCTACACACCTAGCGCTTTTTGTCAAGCCTTGGCCGATTTTATTCAAGCTCTCCAATTGCCGAAAATCTCCCTCATTGTCCAGGGTTTTTTAGCCTCCGTCGGTTTACAATACGCCCTAGAAAATCCCGATAAAATTGAGCGTTTGATCGTTTTAAATACTCCCCTCTCCAGTGATGTTAAATTACCCTGGATAATGAAACAATGGGGGATACCTTTCCTCGGAGATATGGCGACTCAAGATCCCTTATTAGTCGATCGTACTTTAGAAACCGGTAGCGGTTTTGTGATTAGTGATGCAGATCTGGCTATTTTCCGTCAACCTTATCTAAAAACTTCGGCAGTGGGTCGCGCTTTACTGGCCACGATTCGCAATTTAAACCTATCGAAAACTATGGCAGAAATTGAGACAGGTTTAGAGAACTTTGAAAAACCTATCCTTTTTGTCTGGGGAATGGGCGATCCTTGGTTATCTTCTGTCACTGTCGAAAAATTAGCCACTAAATCAGGAGTGGAATTAATCCCCCTCGCAGAAGCGAAACACTATCCCCAAGAACATTGGTCAAAAGAAATTAGTCCACAGATTATTAATTTTCTCGGACGCAAAACCTAAAGAGCTATTTAAGGTGATGCAGAAATTGTCTCAATTACCCTTCTCTGATTATAGTAGAAGCGGAGGCTTCGCTTTTTCAAAATTTCTGCGTTTAGGGCTAGTAATTTATCGATATAACAAAAAATTATTGAAGTTTAAATAGTGATAAAAATTTTTGTTCGTTCAAAACGATAGGTAAGGAGGAGATATAGGAATAATTCTCTACAAAGACAATTTTTGGAGATTTATTTATGCAATTTAGAGAATTTGACTGGGATCAGTCTAAAAGATATTCTAATATAGAGAAGCATGGGATAGATTTTGCGGCTGTTCCTCCTATTTTCGATGGTCACTGTCTAATCAGAGAAGATAATCGCCAAGATTACCAAGAAATAAGGATGTGTTTGCTGGGACAATTAAACGGGATAATCTGTTATGTTGTCTATACTATAAGAGGGGAAACTTGCCGATTGATTAGTGCTAGGAGAGCAAACGAACGTGAGCGAAGAAAGTATCAAGAGAGTATCCCCCAAGATGGGGATTGTTAACACAAAAGAGGAAAGGCAAGATTTAACCGATTGGGAGCGAGTTAAATCGATGAGCGATGCAGAAATCGAGGCTAATGCTTTGTCAGATCCCGATGCGCTCCCTTTTGATGATGATTGGGAAAATGCGGCGATTATTTCTGCTTACAATAAATTAACATCTCAATAATTGCTAAAACTGATAATTGTCTCAGGGTTACTTGTTATGAAAGTTTAATAGACTGTTGTTCAAGAAAATAGTGATAAATTTTTTTGTTAGCTCAAAACAATAAGCAGGTAATCATTTGATAGTAATCATTCCACATTACCCTCAAATCGAATTACTTAATATTGATTATTTGAACCATATTTTCAAGTCTATGTATATAGGCCTGATGATAAGCTAAACGGCTTTTACTTCGGATCACCGATATAGACTCCAAAAGGGTTATAGCTGTTGGATCATGCAGGTTAAGCGCCGTTTAGCTTATCTCCATGCTTCTAAAATACTTTGTAATAATTCATCTTTTGAAAAACAACCAGAATCAGCTACATCTTCAATTTGTCTGATTAGATCATCTTCTAACTCCAATTCTAGCATACTCACTTGTTTAGTTGTGTCTGCCATACTTTTATCTATCTAAAAGTTGATGGAACTATCATACCATAGGAACTCAGCACTGTGGTATCTATTGAACCCCACATTACACCCACATTACACCCATTGCTATGCCTTGCATATATGTATATATAATACCACCTACTAAATACCCTATTATACCCCCTATTGTACCTAAGCATGAATAAAACCTAAGATTATTTTGGTTAAAATTTGCGAAAAATAGCCTTTTAATAACAAATAAGTCGATAAGTTGATGGTATTTGACCTATTGCACCCATTGAGTACCGTCAGGACTCGTTTATGTTGATTTGACATAGTTGACATATCTGGTGTAATTGCTTGACATATCCAGTGTAATAGTTGGTTGACATATCTGGTGTAATTAGGGTAAGATAGGATACTGTAGTTAGGATGCTAAGTTTCTAAAGGCAGACTATTATGGACATCTATGAGAAAGGACGATGACAACCCTTAAATCAAACTGTAGGGTCAATTCATGAATTGACCCTACTATAGCCCTCAATGGTAAAAATGGCTCTTCTCGACCTTAGTGATCAGTTATCAGTGAATCGATACAATCCATTCACTGAATTAACAAAAAAAAATGGCTACCAGACAATTTCGAGTAAATCTTAGTCAAAAGGACTCTGAATATCTTAAAGAAATAGCTAAAGAGCTAGACTTAACAGAGTCTGAAGTCATTCGTAAAGGATTAAAACTCATGGCTTTATATGCTAAAACTGAGACGGAGGAAGATACTCAATTAATACTGCAAAAAGGTAATGAACAGAGACCACTACTAATTGTTTAGTTATGACCAGTGATTCAAAAAATGAGACAGAGGAAGTTAACAACCCAAAAGCTCCCAGCGCTTCTTTGGCTCTTCCAACTGAAAGGAACTCTGTGCGTCATAATCTAAAGAAGAATCCGGAGCCTTATCATTTAGACAATGAAGTATCTGAATTTGATAAACCAGCTACAGCTATATCACCCTCAGACCAAAGACATAATTTTAATACTAAAGTAGCTGGTTCCTTAGCAAAGTGGCTTTGGTTGGGATTGTTAGCCACTGCTGGTTTACAAATTCTTTCTATTTGTCTCATTTCTTTTGCTTCTCTTGGAATTTTTAATTTAAATATAAATTTGAAAGCTATCGAAGAACAAGAAGTACAAAGTAGAGTGGATAAAGCGGTAACCCTAATTAATGATTCTTCTAAGACAATTTATACTTTTTTGGGGCCAATAGCTACAGCAGTCACTGCCTTTTATTTTAGTGGTTTGGGTAGTTCGTCGAAAACTAACGATGAAAACTCGGAAAATGAAAGAAATGAATAGAACTTTTAAAAAAACACGAAAAAATCTCTCTTATTGGTAGTTTTAGTACAAGGGACAGAAATCTCAACCCCAGAAACCTCTCCTCCCCACTCTCCTATACTTTTAGATTGGAAGAAAGTTTTAGCTTAATTAATCTGGTTAAAGGCCTGTTTTTGTCGTTTCTAAATACCCCTGATAACTTGACCGGAACTGTTCGATCGATAGGTTCTTTGTCCAATATTCTACCAGAGCATGACCCCAGGCCCAAGCTTCCTTGTCGGCAGTGCTAGAATTCTCTAATAGTATTGGCCAAAGTGCCAATAAATCAAAACTTTTATTCTCCGGATTCAAGAGAGAATAAAGCTCGTAGGCCATCTGTAATTTACCGATCGCTACTGGTAATTGTTCCACAGGAATTTGTTCAGCTAAAAGATAGGCTAAGGTCGGTCTTCCTGTGGCTAAAGTGGAGATAAAACCGAGAATAGGACTTTTTAATAGGGCCGTTAAACCTTGCCCCGTGGCCATCTGTAAAGTATAGCGATCGATTATTTTCGCCGCTGCCAGGGTTCGAGTTTCTAAATCCACTAAAAAACGGGCTAAACGCAACTGTTTTGCGGGCGAAATTGCCCCCAGCAAAGCGATTGATAACTCCTCATCCCCCCAAGCTTCTCTATCCGGCTGTTGACTGACCATCGGCAAAATGCGATCGCAGAGATTCTCGAATAATTCCGCCCGATACTGCAAGCATTCGCGGATATTGACTTCTTTGGGACTTTCTCCCGTCAGCCAATTATAGGGAGGTTGCCACTCTCGCACCGGACGCAGGCGATCAACTTGAGAAACACAGACTATAACTGGTAAATTGTCAATAGTTTGTTGCAAATCTTTAAGAAAAGCCTCATCCATGGCCAGGGCGGGATCGAGGGCGGGAGTTACCAGAATCAATAAATCGGCGTTTTCGGCATAATTGAGAACCTTTTGCCGATAATAAGCCCGATTTGCCTGTTCGTAGCCCGGGGTATCCCAGAGGATTAACTCGTCTCCTTCTGGGGTTTGCCAATGGTAGGATTGGATCGCGTCGGTACTGGGCAATAGATCCACTTGGGCTAAATCGGCCCGAAAGAGAGTATTGATTAAACTGCTTTTGCCGGCCCCGGTGCGTCCAACCAGCAGAATATTAACCGGTTGGCGATCGATTTCCGTGATTGGTTCAGCTTGGGCGAGAATTTCCTTGAGAGTAGTAGTGGCGATTTTCGTCTTGGTGGGGAGAGTTGGGGCGAGATTACTGCCACTGTAGAGTAACACCGCTTGGCGAGAGAGATTTCTCAGGGCATTTTCCCGCAAAACTTGCCCTAAATTGACTAATAATTGCTGATCCGCTCGATCGCTGTACTTTTGACTGGCCACTTTAGCCACAGCCGCGGCGGGATTGATCACCCATTGCGCCCAATTCCAGACTTGCCAAAGTTTCCGGGCTGAGGGTTGCAATTTTTGATAAACTTCGTAGGCCTGATAGGCTTGCCCGATGGTGATTTGATTCAGGGCCGGGGAAAGATTCTGCATCCAGCGATCGCTATCATCCACAGTTCCCCGAATTAAACCGTAGGCCTGGGGAATGTAAATATTTAATAAGGGGTACTTGACATCGGGGTAATATATATGAGCGATGGCACTGACCAAATCCTGACAGCGTTGCCAAAAAGTCGCCCAATCTTCCCAAACCGGGCGATCATTGCGGGCCTCGACGATAATCCTCTCGATAATTTCCTCGACATTGCCCCCGGAATCACCGTCAGGAGGGGTTAATTCTGCCTTAATTTCCCCAATGGCGGCTTCAATTTCCCCGACCACTGGGCGCGTCCATTTGACCAACAGGAAGCGCCAAGCGACAAAAATCAGGGTAAAAACTGCCCAAATCCAATTCAAACCCCATTGATGTATCTGAAAGCCGGCGGCCACGATCAGAAAAATCACCACGGCGGCGATCGGAACTGCTAAAATCAACCCTTGCCAAGTTTTTAACCGTAACATTGCTCGATCTGGTTTTTTTCCATTCTACCGATCTCTGATTCTCGGTTAGGGGGGCAGAAATTAGACAGTGGCATCAATTTGGGCGAGGATTGCCGTGGATAACTGACAAAGTTGTTGATGACAAGGACCATTACTAGCCATGATCCCCCCCCATTGCCGCACATCGCCGCGATTATAGCGCACGGGTTGACCGTCAAAATAGGAAAATTTGCCGCCTGCTTCCGTTAAAATCAACTCCGGAGCGGCAAAATCCCAGTCTTTAGCCGCCGATTTCCCCGATAGGGAGATATAAACATCGGATTTTTGTTCGAGGATCGTGGCAATTTTACAGCCCACACTAGCCACATAATTTTTACCGAAGAAGGGTATTTGACTTAATAAATTATCAAAACGTTGGTCGCGATGGGTACGACTAACCACCAGATAGAGATCGGTAATTTTATCTTTATTGGCAACTTTTACCTGTGTAATATTTCCGTGGCTAGTTTCTAGAAAAGTGCCTTTTCCTTTTTGGGCAAAATAGAGTTTTTCTTGATCAGGTAGGGCAACCACGGCGATGATCGGTCTTCCCTGATAACATAAAGCGATATGTAGGGCATATTCTCCCGTTTTGTTGATAAAATCGCGGGTTCCGTCCAAAGGATCGATAATCCATACCCAATCTTTCGGGATAGCTTCATTGCCTTGATGGGTTTCCTCGCTCAGATAACCAAAGTCGATATCAGAAAAATTTGTTTGTAATTCCCCTAAAATATAGTTATTTGCCGCTAAATCCGCCGCCGTCACAGGTCCGCCTTTTTTCTTCTTGTTGACGGCTAAATCCTGTTCACCGCGGTGGTAGGATTGGAGAATTTTAGCACCACCCCAACCGACGGCACGAGTCACAGCTAAAATGCGATCGAGTGTTTCGGTATCTTGACAGGTTAAATTAATCATAAAATAGCCTCAGTTTTTCAGACTTATTATACTAAATCCGTTGAGTATAGGCTACTCATAGAGGAGAGGCAAAAGGCAAAAGGCAAAAGGCAAAAGGGGAAATAAATAATCAGTTTTTCAGACCTATTATCTACTAAATTGAAAGACTGGCATCTTAGCTTATCATCCCTTGCTTCCTAACTCCTGACGGGCTTAATTTTGCTCTTGCCAAAAATAATCGGCGGGTTTTTTGGTTTCTGCTGGTGATGATTGAGGAGCATCTCCCAAGAAAACCGAGCGCTGGATGACGCGATCGCCTAATCTTCTTTGGACTCGACTGGGAATACCGTAACCGTAGGCAATATGACCTTTTCCTGCTAGGACGATGATCTGATAGTCGGGATGAGCTTGCCAGAATTTAGCGATCGCATCGGCCATGGTTTCATCCCAGAGGACCTGTGCCAGAAAAAAGCGATCGAATCCCTGACTTTTGCCCCCCGTGTGTTGCTGATAAACGGCTAAGATCTGTTGACGATACTCCTCGTTATCCTGGTTTATTTCGCTTTTAGGGGGAATGTAGGTCATTTCTGAGGTGGAGAGGCTTTCTAAGCCCTCCCGTGCCACTTTTCTAGTGATTTCCGTGGGTGTATTTAGGGCGATAGCTGGTAGTTTTTTCGCCTTGGCCAAGCGCAGGATCGGGGCGTAAAATTCCCAATCAAATCCCCAACGTTGGTCGTATTCACTTTTTTCTCTCAACTGATTTTCGCTAATTTTGCCGGCTAAATACTGATCCAAATAGATTTGGTAAGGACGTTGAAACATCTCAAAAGCGATCGCTATTTGGGGATTATTAGCCTGTAAATACTCGATAATAGCTAATTGGGCCTGATGGTCGGCTTGACTATCGTGCCTTTCCCCCAGATAAATAATCTCGGCTGTTTTTAAATCGGCCAGAATTTGTTTTTGGCTATTAGTAAAACTCCAGGCCTGGGGCAGCAAAATAAACAGTAAGCAGAGGGCAAGGAAAACGGGAAAAAAGCGTCGAGAGAATTTCATCTTTTTAAAGGTCTTTTAAGAAACTGATCTTAACCGAAGCCAAGACAAAAAGGGTGAGCAATGCCCACCCGCAAAAATTTTCAGAGAACCTTTCTGGTTTAGTAGGTTTCTACGTGCCAGCGATGTTCTTTTTTCAGTTGTTTCTGATAGACAGACCAATCGGTGCCATTTTTATTGGCAGCACCACTGATAGCATCGTCGATACCATCTTCCATCCCTTTAAGTCCGCACATATAAGCGTGGGTTTTGGGACTTTGGAGTAGATTCCAGATTTCGTCAGCGTGTTCGGCTACCCGGTGTTGAATATACATTCTGCCGCCCTGGGGATTTTGCTGTTCCCGGCTGATGGCATAGGTGAGACGGAAGTTATCGGGGAATTCCGCCGCGATTTTCTCTAATTCTTCTTGGTAGAGAATATTGGCCGTTTTGGGAACTCCGAAAATCAACCAAGCTAGACCTTTGAATTTATAATCTTCGTGTTGTTCCTTGAACATCCGCCAGAGGAAAGCTCGGAAGGGAGCGATTCCCGTCCCGGTGGCCATCATAATGATAGTGGCATCTTCATCACTGGGCAGCAGCATTTCCTTACCCACCGGACCAGTAATAGCCACATCGGCACCCACCTCTACATTACAGAGATGGGTGGAACAAACTCCATAAACGGTTTCCTTGGTTTCTGGATGTTGGTATTCTAACTGACGCACGCAGAGGGATACGGTTTTATCGTCTAATTTATCACCATGACGGGTGGAGGCGATCGAATAGAGTCTCAATTTATGAGGTTTGCCATTAGCATCGGTACCCGGGGGGATAATACCGATACTTTGGCCTTCTAAATAGCGTAAATCGCCCCCAGAAAGGTCAAAGGTGACGTGTTGTACGATGCCGATACCCCCCTCATCAACGAGAGGATAATTCTCGATACATTTGCCGATAAAGGGTTGATTCGGACGGTAGATGTTGACGGGGATATCTGTTTTTTCTTTCGCTTGAGTCATGGCCTTTTTCTTGGTCTGTTCGGGGACGGGCGATGATTGAGCGATTGGCTGTGGTGTGGAGGCACTAGAAACAGTTGCTACGGGGGCAATCCCATTGAAGGGTTTGATGCTGACGATACGACCACCTAAACGGGTAATCCGACGCATTTCTTGATTCATGCGACTGTAGGGAACCGTGAAAAACACGCTTCCACTCTGACGGATTGAATAATCCAAGCTGTCAGTATTGTCGTTTTGATTGAGACCCGCCACTTCGTAAACAAATAAACGGTTTCCCGCTAGTGTACTCGGACTGTACATTAAATATAACTCCCAACTCAAGTCACGATAATCGTTCCATAGTTTAGCCTACCATCGGTACACTACACCTAGGCCTAATTGAGAGTTATCTTAAAAAAACCACAGACATCGCTTTTATCTTTATCCTTAAGGATAGGTCAACTCTCTGGTTAAAATCTGTTACATTTGCAGCATTTTTACTTTTTATTAAGATTTCTGCTACTTTTCCCTATTTGTGCTAAAAATCCCCCTGGTTTGCCTGATCAGGACAAGAGCGGGGGACAGATATTAGCGATGATTATTTTATGAACTACTAGACCTCGGCTGCGTTTAAGGGTTTAATGCTGACGATGCGAGCGCCTAAACGGGTAATCCGACGCATTTCTTGATTCATGCGGCTATAGGGAATGGTTAAAAAGACACTGCCACTCTTACGGATAGAATAATCTAGGTTATCAGTATTGTCATTTTGACTTAAACCGACGACTTCATAGACAAAAAGGCGATTTTCTTTGGCACTAGAGAGACTTTGCATCGAAATGGCTCCTACATTGATGTTATAGTTCTCTAGTTTAGCCTAGCAGGGAGACTAGCAATCTAGTTAATGGCCGATTTACGCCTGTTTATTGTACCATAACGCTCGATCGCAATTGTCCACAGGCTGCATTGGCCGCTAAACCTCTCGAATAACGGACAGTAACGGCGACTTTTTCCTGTTCTAAAATAGTTTTAAAAGTCTTAATTCTCTTTTCATCAGGCCGTTGATAATCCACCTCTTGAATGGGATTAAGTGATCGCTGTTAATTGTTTGAAGATCAGCCTGCTGATAAGTCGCAACGCTACCTCCTTGATCTAGTGTAGTCGATTGATGTCGTACTACTTATCATCCTTGATGATGTCTCGCAGATCTGTACTGACCTGGAAGGACAATAGAAATGTCCCTTTAGGGGTTTGTATAGTAGTAAATCTCCAAAAAAGAGAAATTTGTTCATGTCGAGTTCTTAGCAAGAAACTTTTTATATTATACCTATCTTGAACGCTAGTATATTCTTGCAGAACCGTATAGTCTTTACAGACACCGTACTCCTGATTGAATACCTTTAAAACACTTTTTACCATAGAAATTTGTTGATTAATTTTATCTAAGGCATCTTTTCGATCTTTTTCACTTGAATCTGAATGTAGTGATATAAATTTGATCGCACTATCCCTCCAAAAATCGACCGCCCCATCAATATTACCCGCTTTGTAAAGCTGCAAAAAATCACGAACAGGCACAGGAAGTTGTGCCATCTCCTCATCATCAATTACGATCAAGGTGGGTGTGGTTGGTTCTTGGCCGACAAGTAGCGGTTGACTATAAGCTACCCCAGGAAAACAATTAAAAACCGCTAAAGTTCCTAAAGCTGCAATTGCTAATATTTGACTTTTCATGATCCTTACCCCTGAACTCGAAAAAATCACCAACAGTCGAGTTACTGCGGTTGACAAGTACTAAAATCTACTTCTCTGAAAAAATTCCGTGGCAGTATAACCAAAACCGCTAGTTAAAGAAGCACACTTAACAGTTACTTGCCCCCACCGTTGAGGTGTTGCCCGATAACCATCCCGATCTTGATTAAATTTTACAATTATTAACAAACAACACCGCTAAAACTCCTCTGTTACTCTAATTATAACAGAGAAAACTGATGATAGAGTAGTGAACAAATCAAGTTTATTTGACCATGACGCTCGCTCGCAATTGTCCACAGGCCGCATCGGCCGCTAAACCTCTGGAATAACGGACAGTAACGGCGACTTTTTCCTGTTCTAAAATAGTTTTAAAAGCCCTGATTCTCTTTTGATCAGGCCGTTGATAATCTACCTCTTGAATAGGATTATAGGGGATGAGATTGACGTGGGATTGAAAACCTTTCACCAGTTTGGCTAATTCCCCTGCGTGTTCGGGTAAATCATTAACTCCCGCTAAAAGAATGTATTCAAATGTCACCCTTCGTCCCGTGATTTGAACGTATTCCTGACAGTCTTGGATCAGATTAGTTAGGGGATAATGGTCGGCACTGGGGATTAATTTGGAGCGAACTTGTTGATTAGAAGCATGGAGACTAACGGCAAAAGTTATTTGCAAATTATGTGCCGCTAGTTGCTTGATTTTATGGGGCAATCCCACGGTAGAAATCGTTAAACAACGCTGACCGATACCCACATCTTGATTCAGGCAATGAATCCCTGTCACCACTTCGGGGATATTTAATAAAGGTTCCCCCATCCCCATAAACACCACATGACTAACTCGCTGCTGAAAATCCTCCTGTACTGTTAACACTTGGTCAACGATTTCATAAGCTTTTAAATTACGAGTAAAACCCCCTTTTCCCGTGGCACAAAAATCACAGGCCATGGGACAACCCACTTGGGAAGAAACACAGACTGTTAATCTTTTTTCACTAGGAATTCCCACCGCTTCGATAATTAAACCATCGGCCAGTTTTAGCAGATATTTACGAGTGCGATCGGGTGCTACACTGCGATAATGTATAAGGGAACGACCAATAGGATAGTCTGCCATCTTGCTGCGCCATTCTTGGGGGAATACGGAAATATCAGCCAAAGAATGCACTCCTTTTTCGTATAGCCATTGGTGTAATTGTTTACCCCGATAAGCGGGTTGTCCCTGGTCTTTTACCCAGTCGGTCAGTTCCTCTAAAGATTTCGCTAGTAAAGTCATAATTGTTATCGTTGAGCGTCTTACCATTCTAACCGATCGATCATCCCTAGAAGCAAAACCTGAACAAAATTGTATTCATTAATTGACATCTTTTACCTTTACTCCTTCTCTAGTCTTTGTTAGTCAATAGACCTCTTGCAAAAATCAAAAATCTTCCGTTAGGTGAGGAGCCAGTAGTCAGGAGTCAGGAGTCAGGAGAATTAAGAATGAGCATTAATCAATTAAATGCTCTATTTAGAGATTTTATGCAATTTTATGTCTATTTTTCTCATTTTTGCACTCTCGAAAATTAATTATGCAAAAACTCTAATTAAATACTTAAAACTATAACTTAAACTTAGCCTGACGACAAAAACCAGAGAAATCGTGAGCGAGGGTTAGCCATCCGTTTTAACGGATGGTAGTCGAGCGAACAAGGGGATTTATCCCCCTGTATCATTTATTAGTTTGATTCTCAATGTATTTTTTAATAGTTTCCGTAGAAGCGTTGCCAGCAGTTGAGCAGAAATAGCTAGGAGTCCACAGAGTGGGTAGTTTTAACAATTCTGGAAATTCTTTTCTTAAGTGATGAGATAGTCTCCCTTTGATTCTTTTAATTATTGTGGTCGGGGAATAACTAGGGTCTGATTCCAAAAATAAATGAATATGATCTGGCATTATTTCTAATGCGTTCTCGCGTTGCGACCAACCTCCAGTTATTTTCTTGGCACAGGTCAAAAATAATCGACTGCGCTCTTAACTTAATGTCCCCTTTTAATACCGCTTTTCTCCGTTTTGGACACCAGACAAAGTGATAGTTAAGTATTGTTACCGAATGAGGATTTCTTCTATAATCTTCCATCTACCCTTGACAAATAGTGTATTTCCAACCTAGCCTATATACAGGAGGTAAGTCAAGATGTACGGAGTTCAAGAAGTTCTCATCCATACAGACAGCGAGATAAGGGCTGTCTTAGAGTTTGTCTGTGAAGAAGCTAACAAGCTGGCTAATTGTGGTATTTATTATTGTCGGCAAATGCTTTTTAAGGCAGGGCGATATATCGGTAAATATGACCTTGATTCTCAGTTGAAAAATCACCCTCATTTTCGAGCCATGCGGTCATGTTGCGCTCAACAATTGCTCCATGATGTTGCTGAATCTTTTTCTTCCTATAAAGGGCTTTTAGGTCTCTGGAATAAAGGGCAATTACCTAATAAGCCTAGACCACCTAAATATCGAAAGAAAGGGGGGATGGCAGTAGTAACCTATAGGGCAAGATGTGTGAAGTTAACCGAAAAAGGGTTAAGGTTTTCGTTGGGGGATCAGGTAAAAGCTTGGTTCGGGATTGATAGTTTTTATCTGCCAATGCCGTCTAATTTGAGGTTTGAAGACATTAAAGAGTTTCGGATCGTTCCTAGAAATCTTAGTTTTTATCTTGAGTGTGTTTATAAGCAACCCGATCAAGAAAAAGTTAAGCCTAATAACAATGTGCTAGGAATAGATCACGGATTGGGTAACTGGTTAACCTGCGTTTCTAACACGGGAAAGTCTTTTATCTTTGACGGAAAAAAGGTTAAGTCTCAAAATCAATGGTATAACAAGCGAGTTGCTCAAATTAAGACTGGTAAGCCGCAGGGTTACTGGGATGATGAATTAGCTAAAATAACCGAAAGGCGTAACCGACAGATGAGAGACGCTACCAATAAAGCTGCTCGTTTTATTATCAATTGGTGTCTCGGCCATGACATTTCTACTGTCGTTTTTGGAGGGAATCAGCGACAAAAAGACTCGATTGAGTTAGGAAAGAAAGTTAATCAAGAATTTGTTAGTATTCCCACAGCGAAGCTTAAAAATCGCATTGGTCAATTGTGTGAAAAGTACGGGATTAAATTCGTTGAGACTGAGGAAAGCTACACCTCAAAGGCTTCTTTTTTAGATGGTGATTCGCTACCTAAATTCGGTGAGAAACCCGAAGGGTGGCAGTCATCAGGTAAAAGAATTAAAAGAGGTTTGTTTAAAGCTTTTAGTGGTCAATTAATTAATGCTGATTGCAACGGTGCGGCCAAGATCATTAAAAAAGTAGCCACACAGCTAGGGGTTTCTCTAGATAAGGTGGGTAGGGCATCTTTGACAGTGCCACAACGATATAAATTGGATAGCCTTTCTAAAATATATCGTAATCGAATAGAAGCGCGGTTTCAACCCGCTTCTATTCACCGATTAGAATCCCCGTCTTTTTAAAGCGGGGAGATGTCAA
>NZ_JADBUE010000332.1:0-26014 GCF_020245805.1 Microcystis sp. M179S2
ACCTATCGGTGAAACCGGAGATTTTCTATCCGAATGCTTCGCCCCTACAGGACGCGGGCCGATGAAGACGCCAGGTTTTGAAGCACGATTCTCTCAAAATCTTGCACCTGTGGGAGCAAGAAAAGCCACAAAACCCTTACCCTGCCTACATTTCACATTTATTCAGCCAGCCCTAGTTAGGGGATTTTTTTCGAGAAGATAACGGCAAGCTACCGAGGGGGTTGCTTGCCGTTATCAACTTCTATTCCCAAATCTGACAGCTTAGATCGCCCGATTTTTGGGAAAGACGCAGATTTTCACCGTAATCGACGGGAACATCGATCACCGTGGGCACCTCTTGCCGGAAAGCATCCTCTAGTATTGGGATCAAATCCTGAGCAGATTCCACCCGATAGCCTTTTAATCCCATACTTTCGGCAAATTTAACAAAATCGGGATTACCAAACTTAATAAAAGAAGAGGTCCCAAAATAGTTTAACTGCTTCCATTCGATTAAACCGTAACCGCCATCATTAAAGATGAGAGTGACGAAGGGAGTTCCCACCCGCAAAGCTGTCTCCAATTCCTGACAATTCATCATAAAACCGCCGTCTCCCGTCACCGCCACAATGCGCTTATCGGGATAAACTAACTTAGCGGCGATCGCACCAGGGATAGCAATACCCATAGCGGCGAAACCGTTAGAAATAATGCAAGTATTGGGACAATCGGAGTGATACTGGCGCGCCATCCACATTTTATGAGCGCCCACGTCACAAATAGCGATATCTTCCGGTCCCATCACCTGACGCAGATCGTAGATCAATTTTTGTGGCTTGATCGGAAAACCCGTATCATTGGCATAAGTTTCGTAATCGGCCCGAATTTCCGTCTTTAATCCCGCGGTGACAGGAGTTGGTTTATTCTGGCGATCGGCCCGTTTGAGGATATCGATGAGAGAATCGGTGATATCACCCACCACTTCCACCACCGGGGCATAACTGCTGTCAATTTCCGCCGGAGTCATGCCGATGTGAATAATCGGTAATTTCCCGTCTGGATTCCATTTTTTCGGGGAATACTCGATTAAATCGTAACCAACAGCGATAATTAAATCACTGCGCTCGAAGGCACAACTAATCAAATCCCGTTGCTGTAATCCTACCGCCCAAAGAGCCAGAGGATGGGTATAGGGAATCACCCCCTTACCCATAAAAGTGTTAGCCACAGGGATATTCAAGGCCGTGGCGAATTCCGTTAAAGCCTCACTAGCATTAGCGCGAATTGCCCCATTTCCCGCCAAAATCAAGGGATTTTTCGCTTTAGAAATCACCGCCGCCGCCATGTTCAAAGTCCGGTAGGAAGCGTAAACTTTTTCCTGACTATCGAGGGGCAAGGGATGACCATCGGCAGCCATAGCGGCGATATTTTCGGGAAGATCAATATGAACTGCCCCCGGTTTCTCACTTTGTGCGGTTTTAAAGGCTCTCCGTACCACTTCTGGGGTGATACCCGGCCGCACGATTTGTTTATTCCATTTCGTCACCGGGGCGAACATGGCCACCAGATCCAGGTATTGATGGGATTCAATGTGCATCCGATCGGTTCCCACCTGGCCGGTGATGGCCACTAAGGGCGCCCCATCGAGGTTAGCATCGGCTACCCCTGTCATCAGGTTAGTCGCCCCCGGTCCTAAAGTGGAGAGACAAACCCCCGCTTTTCCCGTCAAGCGTCCATAGACATCGGCCATAAAAGCGGCGCCCTGTTCGTGACGGGTGGTGATAAATTTGATCGAGGAGTTTTTTAGGGCTTCCAAAACATCGAGGTTTTCTTCCCCGGGTAGCCCAAAAATATACTCGACCCCTTCATTCTCTAGACATTTAACTAGAAGTTCGGCTGTGTTTAATTCCCCCATAGTTCCCTCCTGTAGAGCTTACTTCATCAGTAAAGTCTCTAGAGATAGTTCATCCCGGCGGATTGAGGTTGTTGCGCTCAACTCGTCGGGATGATATCAGTAGACTATATGTACCAATGTAGCTGACTAAAATTTTGTTTAAGTCTATCCATATACCATTGTGACTTAGATCTTGACCCTTGGCAGATTATTTATTAGCACAATTGGGGAGAATTTTTTTTAGGCCGTTAATTCTTCGGCGGCGTGGGCCAGTTGGGCGGCGACTTTGGCTAGATAGGGACGACTTAACCACCAGATAAAGGGGGACAGCCAACCCCGCAGAGTGACAGAATAGGAAATATAACTACCACAGAGGGTTGATTCCACTTGGTAGGTCATTTTCTGTTCCATGCCGGGGATAGCGAGAACTCTGAGGCTGAGAAGTTCCCCGGGACGGACATTTTCCACGAAAACCCGGATAGGAATGGGAGTCAGACGGGTGACAGCTTGATAGATTAACCCCGGTTTAGCGATTAAACCCAAGGGAACATCAGCCTTGGCGATCAAAGGATGCCAAGAGACATCGGCCACATTGATTAATTTTTGCCAGAGGACATCGACGGGGGCGGTACTGACCACCCGATAGGTTTTGTAGAGTGAAAACTTACAGAATAGTCTGCCTTTGGCCGCTACAATCCTTAAGGAAAAATTGAGAATCACCGATTGCCTCCCGCAAAAATAATCTAGGGAATCTTCTATTGTAAAAAATAAATGGCTTTCCGGCAGTGTGCGCTTTTGATAATTTTCAATTATATGAATAGATTGATAAAGCTTGTTCTCAAGCCGCTAAAAGCCTATCAGTTCTTTGTGTGATCAGTTTAACTTACTATAGAAGCGATCAATCTTTGTGTCCTCTGTGTCTGGAGTGGTTCCTTCCACTCCCTCGCCAGCAGGACTGTATCTTAGAATACATTTTACCCACCAAACCTAAGATAGCCTGGTTCTTCGGTTTGTGTTATGCCATGGATGGGGTTACAAGGGATGAAAACCCTATATAGAGTTGGCTGAATAAATCTAATTTTTTCGATAAAAGCGGCAGGGTTAAAACCAGCAAGAGTGGCTGTGCCAAGGGTAGCACCTAAAAGATAAAGAAATTGACGGCGATCGAGAGACATATTCTCAGAGCAGATGTTCCGATGATCAATTATCCTATCGATCGGTGCCTTGGCAAAGAAAAGTTTTAATTTTTACCTGTCCGCTATAAGATGTCAAATTTTTTGAGTAATTGCCAGGGAATTTAAAAAAAATTGTTTACTCAAATTAAGAGTTAAATTTGGAAGGTTTCTAGAGCGCGTTTTTCCTCAAGTGGGGATGGAAAAAATCCCATCCCCATACTTGTCAATTTATCGTTTTTGTTTGAATTGAGAACGGATGCCCAAAAGTCCTAAACCTAATAATCCTAAAATTGCCGAAGGTTCGGGAACCGGTGTAGCACTGACATTGATGTTATCAAACTGATGAAACGGAGATGCCTGAATCCATTGAACAGATACTAAATTAGTGAAGCTAGAATTAAAGGTAAAAGTTTCTAGGGTACTAAGAATTGCATCGGTAGTAAAAGTTTGGCTAACGGTACTAGAATCGGCTTTTGTTCCTGTAAAATTGATAGTCACACTACTATTACCAACGAGGCTAGTTAGTTGAATAGAATTTAAGTCAAATAAGCCTCCGCCATTTTGGTTTAATCTGGTGATTCCATCACTCGTATCATTGAATAAGGCGGTAGAACCAGGGTAACGAAATTCCTGAGTGCCAAAAAATGCAAAGGGAAAAGGAGTAGACAGGTTACCTAGGGTAAAACCGTCTTCGGTATAGGTAAAACCGACATTATTAGCGACTGAGTTATTTTGTTCTAAGCTTTGAAAATCGATAATTACAGCTTGGGCGGCTTGCAAAGGGGTTAGGATGGCTAGAGTTGCCCCCGCTACCAATAAGCAATGCTTACCCCCCCGCATTTTTAATTATTTTTGTTAATGTTTGCGCCATGAAAACCTCTTCTTTGGTATGGTTTCCTCGATTATATAATTGTATTTTTCAAAAGACTGCTACTGCCTGCTACCAATAAGTAATGCTTACTCCCCCCGCATTTTTAATTATTTTTGTTAATGTTTGCGCCATGGAAACCTCTTCTTTGGTAGGGTTTCTTCGATTGTATAATTGTCTTTGCCTCTCTTGGATATTGGCTGAAAAATGTTCACAATGTCACATTTTGGGCGCAAGCGTTGCGCCCCTACATTACACAATGACCTCAAATACTTTTTCAGCAAGCATTTATTACCATAAACGATAAAAACTTTTCAACAAATGCGGCGGAATTTTTAGATAATAACCAATAATAACTAATTGATTAACTAAGGTAGTTTTGCCAACTCCTAATGTTTGCCAACGTCTTGCCGAGGTAATCACCGCGGCAGAAACTATGGCTATTTTACCCCTTTTTTTCAATCTTTGTATTAATTCAAAATCTTCCATAATTGGCAACTCAGGAAAACCGCCCAAATCTGCCAATATTGAGGCTTTTAAAAATATTCCTTGATCTCCGTAGGGAAGAGAAAGCCAGCGAGAACGCCAATTAACTAATTTTTCCACTAAACGCAGGGATTTTTCCTCTCCATCAATTTTTAATTCAAAGGCCCCCGCTACTATCCCAGATTGGGATAAAGTATCGATAATTTGTTCTTGAAATTCCTGGGGAAGTAAAGTATCTCCGTGCAGAAATAACAAAATATCTCCTTTGGCTATTTTGGCTCCTAAATTCATCTGAAATGCACGACCTTTTCTGGGTGAAATAATTACTTTCGCTCCCAATTGTTCGGCTATTTCTCTAGTTTTATCGGTACTTCCCCCATCGACAACAATAATTTCTACCCCCGCACCTATCTGTTTTAACGTTGCGGCAATTCTTAACTCCTCATTAAGAGTCGGAATGATAATACTAAGATAATTCATCAGGTTTTGCGCTAACTAAAGTCACAGGATTTAGGGGCGACCATCGGGTAAATTTTCCTACAGATACCGAGGGATTGACTGGGATTTTTAATAACTGTTTTTCCTGTAGAAAAGTTAAACATTGCTGCCAGTTCTTCAGAGTGGCTAAAGCTGCCGTCAAAAGTCGATGCCAAATTAGGTTACACTTCATCTTTATGGGAAACGAAACTCTGTTCTAAGATAGGTGGGACAATGCCGAATATTAAAGGAGACGATGGTGCGCTCAAAACCATCTTCAGCAATAGTAAAATTATCGCAGTGGTCGGGCATTCCGAGAAATCGAGCCGCGCCAGCTATCAGGTGGCCAAATTCCTGCAAGCGGTGGGTTATCGAGTCTATCCTGTCAATCCTATGGTCAAGCAAATTGACGGTCAAAGCTGCTATCCTTCTCTAGAGGCTATCCCCGAACCTGTGGATATTGTTAACGTTTTTCGTCATCCTGATTATCTACCCGAAATTGTCGAGTCAGCTATTGCTATTCGGGCTGCTACCCTTTGGACACAATTGAGAATTTATCACCCAGTTGCCGAAAAAAAAGCGATCGAGGCGGGTTTAAATGTGATTATGGATGCTTGTATCCAGATAGAATATCAGCGTCTATTTGCCTAAAACAAAACCCCACCATGGGTGGGGTTTCGGGTTTAATTTAGGAAATCCTAGAAGGTAAAGGTTCCGCGGAGAGTGCCAATCCACTCGTTACCAGTGCCTTTGAACTGTTCAGGTGCAGAAATCCAGATGACACCGGGGGTGATAGAAATATTGTCGGTGACTTGGTACTTGTAGAACAATTCAACGTGGTAGGGAACGATGTTAGATACTTTTAGCCCCATGTCTCGGAAGCTTAAGTGACCGATGTAGGGCTGCGCACCAGCAAACAGACCTAAGATATTTCCTTCTTTACCCAAGTCGGGGAAGGCAATACCAGCACCGTAGGTCCACACTTCCGCATCACCGAGACCGAGTAAACGCACGGTGGAGTAGGAACCGAAGGCACTCAAGCTGGCGAAACCAATATCCACTGCACCGGTTAAACCGTAGCTATTGGATACTTTGGCTCCGAAGTTGAAGAAACCGACTTCATCCTGTAGGGTGACGTCTCCAGGAGGGTTGCCGTTGACGTTGAGCAGGGTATTTAACTGAGTTTGGGAAAGGTTAGCAGCGGAAGTACCCGTTACACCGAAGGAACCACCGTTACCGAAGATGGCGGTATCGGCACCTTGGTAAGCGTTAACGTAGGTGAAGCCGACGTTGAGGAAGTTAAAGAGGTTAGCGTTAATCTGTGCTAGAGCGGCGTAATCTCCGTTAAAGAGACCATTACCCGGGTTAGGATTGGCCGCAGAACTAGAGCCACCACCACCGGCTAAGTAACCCAAGGATAGGGAGGTCGGACCGACAATGCTTTGGAGGAAGCCTAACTGTAGGCTAACACCGGCCCCAGAACCACCACCGATACGGTAGATGGGGTTTTCGGAAGCGAAGGTCGAAAGCGCACCATTACCACCGTCGAAGTCTTCAAAGAAGGGATTAGTGGTGGGAACGAAGTCATTCCAAATACCGCCCCAAGCGGCGACGTAGGTATTGAAGCGACCAAAATAACCTAAGTCAATCGGGGTATAGTAGGCCAACCAGTCGAGAACCACATTGCTACCGTTACCGGCCGCGGTCCAAGTTTGGAATAGGGAAGGGCTTTGCAGATTATCGAATCTGACGGAAGCGGGATCACCATTTTGTAGTGTGGTGGTCGATTTGTAATCAAATCCGAAGGGAGTGGCACTACCCGCCGCTAAACGAGTTTTCAGTACGTCCTGACCGGTGAAGCTCGTGTTTAACAGCAAACGAGCGCGGTATTGCATGGCGGCCTGGGAGGCGGGGCTACCAGCACCGACCGTATCGGTGACAGCGAAAATAACTTCCCCAGCTAATTTGGTGGTGGTGGAGAATTGGTTATTTTCGAGGAAAGACACCCGGCTTTCTAAGTTATCAACTCTAGCTCCCAAGGCCGCTAATTCGGCCTGGAACTCATCCATCAAGCGCTTGAGGGCATCTAAGTCTTCCTTGAGGACGTTGACACCATCTTGAATTAAACGTTCCATGACGTTTAAGCAAGCGTTTAAACCAGCCGCAAATTCCCAACGGGTTAAAGCTCGGTCGCCGCGGAAGGTGCGATCGGGATAACCAACAATACAACCATAGCGTTCAACTAAACTTCTTAAAGCCTCGAAAGCCCAAGCGGTGGGGGAAACATCCCGCAGTTGGTTAACGCTGGTGACTTGATCGATGGTGTTGCCCTGTACGGGTGCCACTTGACCTTCGTTACCGTACTGTTCGATCTGATTGAGTAATTCGCCAGTTCCTGCAGCGTTGTCCTGAACTTGAGCGATTTCTAGATTGTTAAATTCGGTAGAAACACTGGTAGATTTGGCGGGATCGAAGCTACTAGCATTAGCGGAAGCTACTAGGGTAGCCCCTAAAATCGCTGGGCTAACCAGCAATGATTTCCAGAACATTCTTAACATGATGGTTTTTTCCTCACACCTTATAGGTTGACTACACAGTTTGACGACGCATATAGCCTTTCTATTCTTTTGCCATTATACACAATTTAATTACTTAGGGAAAGATGCGATCTCATTTTTTTTCCCTTGACCAGTTGAAAAAGTGGCCACCCTGTCGCTCCTAACGGCACTTAAACAAAAACTAAAGTAGGTTAGAATCCTTACACAGAGAAAACTTAAGCTCATACAACAGGCTCGTCTAGACGAGTCGGGCAAGGTTCTGTGATTTTGATAACGGCCACTGAACTGGGTTGTTGTCAGGTTAATTGATGATTTCTCTGGTGGCACTCTTAATATGGAGTGATGTCTAATGGGCAAAACTTAACGCCGATAAAAACAGAGACAAGACCATGAAAAAAAGAAAGATAGCCAATACACTGCGTAAAGCCTTGCTAGAAGATGGCAAGATGGAACGCGCTCTCTATGAATACGAATTAGAAGAACACATAGACTACTGGTACGAAGGTCTCAAGTCCGACCGTGATCAGTTTGTCTTTGCCGTCACGGAAAACTCCGGTGATGTGGCAATGGTATTGATTACGCCGGGTAAAACTATCTATGTCAATGAGGAGGCGAGAGAGAAACTAGCTAAATTCTGGATAAAAGCTTATGAGAATAATATAAATCAACTCATTCCCATGATGGCAGAGAATTTGGCCAATGATATTATCTCGGTGACAGGCGTTAAAATGGTGTCCCCAAACCAGAAGCGACGCTGGGTTAGTTTGCGCCCGTAGAGTTAAAGTCAAGAAAGGCTCACTTAGGAAAAAATTGGTATTAGTTCTGGTTCTGGGGTTCCCAGATGACGGGAAACCCCCAAAAACTATCCGCCCTTACCAATTGCTCGGTAAGGGCGGTGTAGCGGGTCATCGGAATCGACACCAGACTGCCGGAAGGAACTCCAGCTAGTCTAAATCTTGTTTAGACGTGGGGTCTAGAGAACAGCCCCGGCGCACAGCCGGCTATTGTCGATTAGGAGACCCATGCTTTTACTACTTTCTACCATCGACATCACCTCCTGTATCCCTTAACGGATTGATTATCAAATTTATCTGTAATTAGCTTAACGCAGCTGTGCGGAAAAAATCAAGGCCGGCAGCTAAAAATTTTTTCGGCAGGCTGAGATTAGCCCCAAAATGTAGGTGAAGATAGGAAGCGTGCAGATTCTTACCTTGCCACCCTTCGGCATTGATCTCACTTTTGGGGAATGCTTGCAGTTGATAAATCGGTGCGTCGCTCACCCCGCTTAATTGGGAGCGATGGAATTCATGGCCGCGCACTGGTTGACCTGCTTTGAGCAGGATCGTCTCCTGTTTGGCGATGGCTTGCCGATAACCTAGGGTTAATTTCGGGGACATTATAGCAGATTGGGGGATTATTTGCAACATAGAATGGTTTTTTTGCTCAAAATCAACTATTTTGTCACATAAATACATTAATCCCCCACATTCGGCGTAGGTGGGCATTCCAGAGGCGATCGCTTTTCTCACCTGAGTTAAGATAGGGGTGTTAGCTGCTAATTCCGGGGCAAAGATTTCGGGAAAACCGCCACCAAAGTACAACCCTTGCAGGTTTTCGGGCAAATTTGCCCCTTGCAAGGGACTCCAAAAGATTAATTCCGCGCCTAAATTGGCTAAAATATCGAGATTATCGGGATAATAAAAGTTAAAAGCCTTATCTCTGGCAATACCGATACGGATAGGGGGAAAAAGCTTATTTGCTCCTGGGGGATTTTTCGGGTTCTCTTGGGGAGAAATAGTGAGTAAAGGCAAGAGAATGTCCCAATTAAAGCAGTTTTGGGCAATAGAAGCCAGTTGATCTTGCAGTTGCCTGATTTCTCCTAGTTCATCCCTGGGAACCAATCCTAGATGGCGATCGGGAATTGTCAGGGAATCTTGACGACGCAAAACCCCGACAATCGGCATATTGATCGATTCTAGGGCGGTTTGCAGTAATTGCAGGTGGCGATCGCTGCCAACCCGATTGAGGATAACTCCGGCTAGATGGAGATTTTTGTCTAAAGATTGATAACCGCGGACAATAGCGGCGACAGAGGTAGATAAACGACTACAATCGATAACTAACAGCAGAGGAAGCCCTAAAATACGGGCAATATGGGCGGTACTGGCATAATCGGGAAATTGAGTATCGCTTAATTGAATACCATCAAATAGCCCCATTACCCCTTCAATCAGAGCATAATCGACATTTTGACAATGTTGGGCAAAACAGTTTCTTACATAGTCTTCAGAAGTTAAAACCGGATCGAGATTGCGACAGGGGCGACCGGTAAAATGACTATGGAACATGGGATCGATATAATCGGGCCCGACTTTAAAAGATTGCACTCGATCGCCACGACTGATTAAATAGGCCAAGATTGCCAGAGTAATCGTAGTTTTACCGACTCCGCTTCTTTCTCCTGCGATGATCATTATTAGTTGTTTTTTTTCGAGATCGAGCTAGACTTAATTAACCTTTTAAGTAGTTGGACAAAAGTAAAGTTAACTGTGGGGTAAGGAGTCAGGAGTCAGGAGTCGGTCGTCAGTAAGAATTGCGGCAATTTACATTTCTTAAGATAGACAACAGAATTTATGTCCGACTACTTACACAATCAATTCTAGAGCTTGCCAACGGCTAATAGAGTTAATTTTGGCCGCTAACTTGCCCTGTGTCAATCGACTTTTTTTATTAGCGGCAAAACCGATTTAACCACGTTTAGGAGCCTTGGCATCATCTCCGGACGACCAGCTATTGTTCTGACGTTGCCCAAAACCAGAGACTTCCTACCCCACCATGAAGATAGGCTAAGACGCATTTTAACCGCCTATCCTTGAGATTGGCTAAATCTACCCAAATCCCTTTACTGTTGCCTGTTGCCTGTTGCCTCATCTCAACAAGCAATTTAAATTCGCGGGCAGCTTAACTGCTAGATTAGCTGACCAATGTTGTTTAGCTGTTAATTTTTGTAAAAAAAACATCGTCTGTATCCTATTGTACAGCTAGACTAAAAATATCTAGAAAAAGCAGTTAGATCGGCAAGAGGGAAAAGGTAAAAACCCTGACTGGGAGATGACGGGTAAATAGGCAAATAATCCTGAATTACCGCTCTAAGATTGGCTTTACCGACAGCAAAAGACCAGATTAATCAGGCAAATATCGTCAAATAAACTAATCAATATAGCTTCTTAGGTGTCTGGGAGTGAAAAAAGACAGAGAACGGAGTTTTTCTAGTTTCTATAACTGCACTAATCAGAGACCTGGAACTTAGCTCTAAACCGACAACTAAATTATCAGGAGAATTGGGGTTATGCCGACTCTACACACGCTGACCAATGATAGTATCTCTTGTCCCTTGCCCGATCGCATGGAGAATGTCAATTTCTATTACGAATTAGAAAATCAAATTCATCCCACCTACGGCCTTGAAAACCTAGGCATGAAAAATCTCGGTCGCGTTTATCGCAATCTTTCCGTACCGCAATTAGTCGAACAGGCGATCGAACATCATGAGGGCGTTTTAGCCGATAATGGGGCTTTAGTGGTGGAAACGGGTAAATATACCGGTCGTTCCCCCAAAGATAAATTCATTGTCAAAGAAGCCACTAGCGAAAAGGAAATCGACTGGAATCAGCATAACGCCCCGATTAGCGAGGAAAAATTCCAGCAGTTATACCGAAAAGTCCTCGCCTATGTGCAGGGAAAAGACCTATATATCTTCGATGGTTACGTCGGGTCCGATCCTAATTGTCGCTTTGGCGTGCGCGTTGTCACCGAAATCGCCTATCATAACCTCTTTGCCCATCAGTTATTCCTCCGGCCCAGTGCGATCGAACTAGCTGCCCATCAAACTGATTTTACCGTGATTGCCCTGCCGGGGTTACAGGGAGATCCCGAGGATGACGACCTGAACAGCGAAGCCTTTATCGTCCTCAACCTGGCAAAAAAAATCGTTCTCATCGGTGGCACTCGCTACGCTGGCGAAATCAAAAAATCCGTCTTCTCGATGATGAACTACCTGATGACCAAACAAGGGGTTTTACCGATGCACGGTGCCGCTAACATCGATAAACACGGTCATACAGCCCTCTTTTTCGGTCTCTCCGGTACGGGTAAAACCACCCTTTCCGCCGATCCTAAACGCAGCCTCATCGGTGATGATGAACACGGTTGGTCAGAAGACGGCATTTTTAACTTTGAAGGCGGTTGTTATGCTAAAACCATCCGTTTAAGTGCCGAATACGAACCCCAAATCTGGGCGGCGATTCAATTTGGCACTATTCTCGAAAACGTGATCCTTTCCCCCGATAATCGCCTTCCCGACTACGATGATGGACGTTTGACCGAAAACACCCGCGCCGCCTATCCCCTGCGTTATATCCCTAATTGTGCCGTATCTGGCATGGGAACCCACCCGAAAACTATTATCTTCTTAACTGCCGATGCTTTTGGGGTACTGCCACCAATCGCCAAATTAACCACGAACCAGGCGATGTATCATTTCCTCTCCGGCTATACTAGCAAATTAGCGGGAACGGAACGGGGAATCACAGCCCCACAGGTGACTTTTTCCAGTTGTTTCGGTCAATGTTTCTTCCCCCTCTCACCCCTCGTCTATGCCCAAATGTTAGGGGAACGTTTAGAACAACATCCCGAAACCTCCGTTTATCTGATTAATACTGGTTGGTCCGGCGGTCCCTACGGAGTCGGCGATCGCATTTCGATCAAACACACCCGGGCTATGGTTTCCGCCGCTTTAAATGGCGATTTAGAGGAAGTCGTTTTCCATCCTCATCCCATCTTTCAAGTTCTCGTCCCCGAAATTGTCCCAGGAGTTCCCAAAAAAATCCTCGACCCGCGACAAGCATGGCAAGATGGCGAATCCTACGACCTACAAGCGCGAGAATTGGCCCATCGTTTTGTGGAAAATTTCCGTCAATTTACCACTGCCTCCCAAGAAATAATTGCAGCCGGTCCAATTTGGGAATAGCAACATCAAGGAACCAGTTATCAACTATCGGTTAAGGTGAGATTTTCTCGGAGTTTGATTGCCGTCGGGTGTATTGGGGCAGCCCAATACACCGGCATACTGCTATCTATTACCCATAGCTTGTCCGGCGAGATAACCAGTGGTCCAAGCGCTTTGAAAATTAAATCCCCCCGTGACTGCATCGATATCTAATACCTCCCCGGCAAAATATAACCCCGCACAGATTTTACTTTCCATAGTTTTAAAATCCACTTCCTGAAGATTCACTCCCCCAGAGGTGACAAATTCCTCCTTAAACACCCCTTTTCCTTTGATTTGATATTCCCCTTGCTGTAATTCAATCATTAATCGATTGAGAGTATTTTTAGATAATTCGGCCCAGGGAGTTTCCGAGTTAACAGTCAAGTAACTTAATAAACTCTGCCAAAGACGCTTAGGTAACTGCTCAAAGGGACAATGATTAAAAAGTTTTCTTTTGGGATATTCACTTTTAGTTTGTAAGATAATTTCTCGCAATTTTTCAGGATGATAATCCCCCAACCAATTAATGATTAAAGGCATTCGGTAATGATGCTCGTGAAGTAACCGCGCTCCCCAAGCAGAAAGTTTTAAAATAGCCGGTCCACTGACTCCCCAATGGGTAATTAACAAGGGTCCGATTTGTTCTAATTTGCTTCCCCCAAGACGAACTCGCACTTTATCCACAGTAACCCCTAACAAATCTTTCAGACGAGGATCGGCAATTTGAAAGGTAAATAAAGAAGGGACAGGAGAGATTAGAGAATGACCTAAATCTTGAGCGGTGCGATAACCAAAAGGACTACTTCCCGTAGCAATTAAAAGCTTATCTGCCCTAATTTGCTCCTCTCTTTTTAATTCAATCAAAAAACTTTCTTCCTGTTTTTTTACCGATTTAACTGGGGAATTTAGCCTTAAATTAACCCCAGCAAAAGTCGCACTTTCCCGCAGACAATTAACAATAGTTTCAGAATTATCGGTGCTGGGAAACATTCGCCCATCGGCTTCTGTTTTTAGTTTTACCCCCCGCAATTCAAACCATTTAATAGTATCTTGGGGTTGAAACCGACTAAAAGCTCCCCGTAGTGCTTTGCCACCGTGAGGATAATAATTAACCAATTGGGAAACATCAAAACAATGATGGGTGACATTACAGCGTCCCCCTCCCGAAATCCGCACTTTCGCCAGAGGTTCTTTTGCCGCTTCTAGAATAGTAACGCCAGCTTTTGGGTTAGATTCTGCCGCTTTAATTGCGCCAAAAAATCCCGCTGCCCCGCCACCAATTACGACTATTTGAGTCATATATCAAGGAAAAAGTTAAGTTTAAACCGCCAAAAATCGCTGAATGACTTCTTGACTTAATTCGCTCGTGAAACCGGAAGCAACAATTCCCCCTTTTTGCATGGCGTAATATCGATCAGCTTGGCGGACAAAATGCAGGTGTTGTTCTACTAATAAAACGGCGATTCCTTTACTGGCAACAATACGCCGCACCGCTGCTTCAATTTCGAGAATAATTGACGGTTGAATTCCTTCCGTGGGTTCATCTAAAATTAATAATTTTGGTTCCCCCACTAAGGCGCGAGCGATGGCTAATTGCTGTTGTTGTCCACCACTTAAATCTCCTCCCATCCGCGATAACATGGTTTTTAAATCGGGAAATAAATCAAAGATTTCTTCGGGAATTGTGGCATTTTTTCTTTTTGTGGGTAAAGCTTCCAAACCGAGAATTAAATTCTCTTTTACCGTTAAACGGGGAATAATATCCCTACCCTGCGGCACATAACCCAGTCCTAATCTGGCTCTTTGATCTGAGGTTTTATTAATCAGGTTTTGTTGCTCATAATTAATTGTTCCCGCTCGCGGTTTTAAGATACCCATCAAGGTTTTTAATAGGGTAGTTTTACCCACGCCATTACGTCCGATTAAACAGACCATTTCTCCCGCATTAATGTTAAGATCAACATCTCTTAAAATATGACTTTCTCCGTAGTAAACATTGAGATCAGATATGTGTAACATTGTCAACCCTTTTTAACTAATTTTAATCGTTTGATTCTTTATTCTTCCGAGGAACCTAGATAAACTTCAATAACTTTCGGATCATTTTGAATTTGCTCCATATTCCCCTCACAGAGAACGGTTCCTTGGTGTAAAACCGTGACTTTACGGGCAATTTGCCGGACAAATTCCATATCGTGTTCAATGACAATAATTGAATGACTTTCCGCTAGATTTAATAACAAATTACCCACGTTTTCCGTTTCCTCATCGGTTAATCCTGCTACGGGTTCATCTACTAGCAGTAAATCTGGTGACTGGGCCACTAATTGACCAATTTCTAAGCGTTGTTTTTCGCCGTGGGAAAGTAAAGAAGCGGATAAATCAGCTTTAGCAGTTAACCCGATAATTTCCAATAAACCAATAACTTTTCTGCTATCTTCTAGCGGAGGACGACCGAAAAGAGTTGAGAAAACATTTTTATTACGGTTGCTAACTAAATCGAGATTTTCTCGGACAGTTAGATTTAAATATACCCTAGGAGTTTGGAATTTGCGACCAATACCTAAACGAGCGATCGCAAATTCGGGAATTTTGCGGAGATCTCGACCTTTAAATAATACCCGTCCGATGGTGGGTTGCACTTTCCCCGTAATCACATCTAAAAAAGTGGTTTTTCCCGCACCATTGGGACCGATAATCACCCGCAATTCTCCCGTATCCATACTGAAATTAAGATTATTGAGAGCTTTAAAACCCCCAAAACTAACGGTAAGATTCTCGATTTCTAAGATTTTTCCAGTCATAATTTCTAAGAGGGAATAGGGAAGTATTTTCAGTGAACAGTCAGCAGTAATCAGTGAACTGAAAACTCACATCTGATAACTGATAACTGATAACTGATAACTGATAGCTAAGATCACTTATGCTCTAATTCTTCTCTTTCCAGTTGCACTTCCGGAGCTTCCTCAATACTAGGATAGGTAATTAAAGTTTTGCGGAAACCAAAATGAGTCAGCAAACGTTTAATTCCACCGAGAAGACCATCGGGAAGCACTGTCACCACAATTAGGAATAGGGCCCCTTGGAAAAATACCCAGACTTCCGGAAATTGTTCGCTTAAAAAAGTTTGGGCTAGGCGTACTAATAAAGTACCGACAACTGCCCCCACAAGGGTAGCACGTCCCCCCACAGCCACCCAAATCACCATTTCAATGGAAAAAGCCACATCCATAGAGTTAGGGGTGATAATTCCCGTTTGCACGGTGTAAAGAGCGCCGGCAACACCGGCAATTGCCCCAGAAATGGCAAAAACTAACACCTTAAACCAAGTAGGATCATAACCAGAAAAACGAACCCGCACCTCATCATCGCGAATGGCGACTAACAAGCGCCCAAATCTGCCCGTAGTTAACCAACGACAGAGGAGATAAATAGCCAGTAAACAGACAATTGTGAGTAAATAAAAGGCCACTTGAACGGCATCGGAACCCACCAGCAAACCGAAAATTGTTTGGGTATCGGTTTTTAAGCCATTAGTGCCGTTAATTAACTTCTGTTGACCGTTAAAAAAGTTAAAAAATACCAGTAAAGCCGCTTGGGTCAAAATCGAGAAATAAACCCCTTTAATGCGATTGCGGAAGATTAAATAACCTAATAATCCTGCCACGATCGCTGGTACAATAATTAGGGCTAGAATTGTCAAAGGTAGGGAATAAAAAGGTTGCCAAATAAAAGGTAATTCTGTCACCCCGTAGAGAGTAAAAAATTCGGGCATTTGTCCGGGGGGTAACTGAAGATTTAGGTACATGGCCAAAGCGTAACCACCGAGGGCAAAAAATATGCCATGACCAAGACTTAATAAACCCGTATAACCCCAGATTAAATCTATCCCCAAAGCGACAATAGCGAAGGAAAGAAATCGCCCCAATAAACGCAAGCGGAAAGCCGACAAAGCTAAGGGCAGTAACACCGCAAAGATGACCACTAAACCAACAATAACAGCGATTTCCGTGATTAACTTTTTCTTTTCCCGTTGTCGGGATTCTTTTCTAGTGATGGTTTCGGTAATCATAATCTATAACTCAGCAGTACGTCCTTTAGGAGGAAAAATTCCCGCAGGTTTGAATTGCAAGAAAGCAATAATTAAAGCAAAAATCATCACTTTTGCCATGCTAGTGGTGGAGAAAAAGGTGAAGAAATCCGTTAGGGGTTTTAGGGCTTCTACGGAACCAAAAATCAGAGCAAAAGTTCCCGAACCAATTAAATAATTAGCCACACCGATCGCCATAGCCGCGATAATAGTTCCCAGGAGATTACCCACTCCCCCCACCACCACTACCATGAAGGTATCAACGATATAATTTTGTCCCACATTTGGACCGACGGAACCCAAGAAACTAATCGCACAACCAGCAACTCCGGCTAATCCCGAACCGAGGGCAAAAGTCAAAGCATCCACTTGATTTGTCGGAATGCCTAAACAGGCACTCATCTGGCGATTTTGGGTGACGGCACGAATGCGTAAACCCCAAGAAGATTTATTTAAAAACCAATAAGTCCCTAACAAACAAAGGCCAGTTAAAATGATAATAAATAGACGGGTGTAGGGCATTTGAAAACCGGGTAAAGGTAAACCTCCCCGTAACCAGGCAGGAGCCGTGACATCGACGTTTCTGGCACTAAACCAGGGTCGAGCGAGAACCGGATTAAAAGATAAAAGATAGCCTAATAATCCAGCGATAGCTAGGGATAAAGGCAGGGTGATACCAATAGCTAAATTGCGAATTCTCTCCCAATCTAGGCGACGACTTAACAGCGTCATCGCCCCAAAAAATAACAGACAGAAAACTATTAAACTAATTACTAATAAGCCGTTGACACTTCTGACAAATTGCTGCAGAATTAAGCTGACTCCCCAAGTGGCCAGCAGCGTTTCTAGGGGTCTGCCGTAGAGGAACCTAATCACCCCCCTTTCTAATAATAATCCCGCCAATCCCGACACTAAAAAAGCGATCGGTAGGGCGAATAAAACATAAGTATCAAAGAGAGAAATACGGAAAGCTTGAAAGACATTTAAAATATAAATATCTTCAAAACCTTTAAAGATATTCTGCACCACAAAAGTAGTATAAGCCCCTAACATCATTAACTCACCGTGAGCTAGATTAATTACCCCCATCAGTCCGAAAACAATCGCTAGTCCTAAAGCCGCCAGCAATAGCACAGAACCGATGCTAATACCATTAAACAATCCTTCCAATAATGCTGACACTTTTCGTTATTCCTGTGCATTTTTAAGCTTTAAAAAGTGGGGTGAGCAGTAATGCTCACCGCACTCTCGTTATTGTCTGAAAAAACTCCTAAAACTAGGATTTTTCCATTTTGAACTTACCGCCCTTAGCCGGATCCGTCCAGTCACAGGCAAAGCCCTTAGTTTCGGGGACAAATTGGTTCCAAGGTTGCGGATCCACTACCCCCGGAGTTGACCAAACAATGTCAAATAGACCATCATCTCTCACCTGACCAACGCGGACGGTTTTGGAGATATGATGATTGGGGAACATTTCTACCGGTCCTTCGGGAGCATCGAATTTTTGTCCCACGGCCGCGGCGCGAACTTTGTCGAGATCATCGGCGGTTCCCGCTTGTTCCACCGCTTGCTTCCAGAGATAGACCATGATGTAGGCCGCCTCCATGGGGTCGTTAGTGACGCGCTCGGGACCGTATTTGGCTCGAAAAGCCTCAACAAATTTTTTGTTAGCGGGGGTATCTACGGTTTGGAAATAGTTCCAACAAGCGTACTGACCGAGGAGATATTCCTTACCGATTTGTTTAACTTCTTCCTCGGCAACACTCACCGACATGACCGGATATTTATCGGGAGTTAAACCGGCCGCTTGCAGTTGTTTAAAGAAAGCCACGTTACTGTCACCGTTGAGGGTGTTGAAAATAACGCCGCCATCGGGTAAAGCTTGCTTAATTTTGGTGATAATCGGGGTAACTTCCGTGTTACCTAGGGGTAGATAGTCTTCGCCCACGGTTTCGCCGCCTTTCGCCTTTAACTGCTCTTTAATAATCGTGTTGGCAGTGCGGGGAAAAACGTAGTCGGAACCGACGAGGAAGAATTTTTTCCCTTTATTTTCCAGCAACCAAGTGACTGCCGGCTCGATCTGTTGGTTGGGGGCAGCACCGGTGTAAAAGATATTCCTAGAACACTCTTGACCCTCGTACTGGACGGGATACCAGAGCATATGGTTTTTGGCTTCAAACACGGGTAAAACTGCCTGACGACTGGCGGAAGTCCAACAACCGAAGACAGTCACAACTTTGTCCTGATCGATCAGTTTGGTGGCTTTTTCGGTAAAAGTTGGCCAATCGGAAGCGCCATCTTCCACCACTGCCTCGATCTGTTTACCAAGAACACCACCGGCGGCATTGATTTCCTCGATCGCCAGTTTTTCCGCATCAACTACGCTGGTTTCACTGATGGCCATGGTGCCACTGAGGGAGTGCAGAATACCCACCTTAATTGTCTCTCCAGAGGCTGGGGCGGGACTAGCAGCCGGGCTAGGACTAGCCGTGGGGGTTTGGCTTTGATTGCCACCACAAGCTTTTAACAGAATACTGGTTCCCAAAGCGGCAGAACCGTACAGGAGAAATTTACGTCGTCCTAAATTTGACATGATGATCTTGAACTAACCTCGCTGACAATATTAGCTACTTCACACGGATGTTTTTGCTGAGGAGATTTTCGGGAATCTTTCTACGAATATCTGTGTGATATTACGGCTAGGTTAGCAGATTTTTTGTGATTTTCGCTACTTTTTGGATATTTTTTGTAATTTTTGCTACTTTTTTAGAAAAAATTAATGATTTTTCTGGAATTTACCTAAGTTTTTTAGCTATCAGGAGTCGGTCGCCGGTCGGGGAAGTCATAATAACACAATAGCCTCGCGTGCCTGGAAAAAGTGCCAAAACCGTTTTCTAGTAAGGCTTCCAGTAATATTCAGCCCAACCCAATTATCAATCCGAATCTGGCCAAAGCAGCCGGACAGCAAGCAGCGCAAAACCAATGGCCGCTATCGCTTTTAATATCTTAGCGGGGAATAACTGCGCCATACTGCCGCCCGCAAGGACTCCTAAGAAACTGGTGCAGATTAAGGCGGTAATTGAGCCAAAAAAGACAGCTTTAGGTGATTTGGAACTGCCACCGAGAGCGATCGCTACTAATTGACTTTTATCGCCGATTTCTGCCAAAAAAACCGTGATAAATGTCAGTCCGAATAATTGCCAATTCATAAATTCTAGGGAGATGGGTGATGGGGAGGTGGGGAAGTGGGGAAGTGGGGAAGTGGGGTGATGGGGAAGCTGTTTCATCACCCTATCACCCCAAAACCCTATCACCCTATCTCCTGTCTCGGAGTCTCCTGACGACCGACTCCTGAATACTGATTGCTTAGAGAATATCGCCGATCAGTAAACCAGTGATCAAAAGGAGAAGGATAGCGACACCGATATCTAAAGTTTTGGGGGAAAGACGACGAGCAATCCAATAACCGATCAGGACACCGAGGAGACTGGTAGCGATTAAAGCGCTGGCTGCCCCGGCAAAAACCACCCAGGGGGATTGGGATTCGGCGCTGATGAGAAGGGTGGCTAATTGGGTTTTATCGCCGATTTCAGCCAAAAATATGGTTAGGAAGGTGGAACTAAACACCGTCCAAAAACTCCAAGAAGGTGGATTATCTGGCTTTTTCTCGGTTAAGGCGATCGATTTGCTATCACTCATCGGCTAATTTAACAATATCGGGTTAAGCAATAATTTTCATACTTTTTTCATTTTAGCCCGACCGGTTTTCTGGCGATAGTTTCTGCTGTTGGGGGCGCTGTCTCCTCCCCCCAATAGTTAAAAAACCCTAGTCGATCGAGGTAGAGTTTCCATCCTAGAGTTTAATAATTATTAGACTAGGACGAGCGCAAATTGCTTGGAGGTATAGCCCCTATGGTAGAAAACAGAGATTATACTCTGATTATTGACAAAAGTGGCAGTATGTCCACTGCTGATAAACCCAGCGAGAAAACCCGTTGGCAAATTGCCCAAGAATCCACCCTCGCCTTGGCTAGAAAGTGCGAGGAATTCGATCCCGACGGCATCACTATCTATCTTTTTTCCGGACGTTTCCGACGCTATGATAATGTTACTTCCGATAAGGTGACACAAATTTATCAAGAAAATGAACCTATGGGGAGGACAGACCTAGCCGCTGTTCTTCAAGATGCCCTCAATAATTATTTTCAGCGCAAAACTGCTGGCAAAACTAAACCCAACGGAGAAACTATTCTGGTGATTACCGACGGAGAACCAGATGATCGCAAAGCGGTGATGCGTCAAATTATCGAAGCTTCTCGAAAACTCGATAGGGATGAAGAATTAGCCATTTCTCTGATTCAAGTAGGCCATGATCGACAAGCAACCGAATTTCTTAAAGCTTTAGACGATCAGCTAGAATCGGCGGGGGCCAAATTCGATATCGTTGACACAATTACTATCGATGATATGGAAGATATGACCCTAGCGGAAGTTCTTCTCAATGCCGTTACCGATTAATTTCTAGCCAGTAGGGGTGATATATCTTCACCCCTAATCAAGGAGGATTTAACTGCTAGTCAGGGCGACAAATTTATCTTTTTCTTCATCGGATAATTGATCCGATTGTCCGGTGATTTGTTTGTAGATTTTGAGATATTCCAAAGCGGATTTATACCAACTAAAATCTTGAGTCATTGCCCGTTGCTGTAGTTTTTGCCAATCCTGTTTATAACGGAAACTTTCCCAAGTCCGGATCATACAGGTAAACAGGTCTAAAGGTTCATAGCGATCGAAACTAAATCCTGTTCCTTTTTCCTGAATTGGGTCGTGGAAAGATACCGTATCGACTAAACCACCGGTGCGGCGTACCATGGGGATGCAACCGTAACGCATGGCCATTAATTGGGAAATGCCGCAGGGTTCAAAACGGGAAGGCATTAACAAAGCATCGGCCCCCCCATAGATGCGACGGGAAAGGGCATCACTATAGAGAAGATGCAGGGACATTCGCCCCCGGAAACGGGAAGTCATCTCCCATAGTTGGGTTTCATAATAGCGATCACCTGTACCCAAAATAATCAATTGTGCATCAGTATAGGTGAGAAAGCGATCTAAAATTTGCATCACTAGATCAATACCTTTTTGTTCCACCAAACGCGTCACCATCGCCATGACAAAGGCACTTTTACTGACCTGTAGCCCCACTTCTTCTTGCAGGGCAATTTTATTAGCCAGACGTTTTTCGATGGTTTCTGGGGTAAAATTCTGCTTAAGATAAACATCTTTAGCCGGGTTATACACCTCCGTATCGATGCCGTTGACAATCCCCACCAGATTGCCGGAAATATAGGACAATAATCCCTCTAAATTTTCGCCATAAATGGGGGTCTGTATTTGACGGGCATAGGTGGGAGAAACGGTGGTGATGCGATTAGCAAATTGAACCGCCGCAGCCATGGTATTATCGCCCTGCATATACCAAGGACACCAAGTCATTTTTTCTAATGCCTCCCGCCAAGGACCCTGGTAGGCGAGATTATGGATAGTAAAAACGGTGCTAATATCGGGGTCTTGGTGCATCCAGACGGGAATCATGCCCGTATGCCAATCATGACAGTGAATAACTTGCGGTTTCCAGTAATTCCAAGCGAATTCCGCCGCACCATTGGCAAATAGGGTAAATCTCCAGGCCTCATCTTCGCCTCCGTAGATATTGCGTCCAGAGAAAGCTAGATGACCAAAGAGGTAGAGAGGAATATCCGTATCGGGTAAAACCGTCTCATAGACTAAAAAATCCTGAAACATGGCGAATCCTGACCAAATGGGTTCGGAAGGGATGTCCATTTTTTCCTGGAGAAAACCGTAGTAGGGCAGAAAAATCCGCACGTCATGACCTAGCTGACGCAAGACTTTCGGTAATGCCCCAATTACGTCCCCCATTCCCCCAACTTTGGCAATTGGGGCGGCCTCGGCACCCACAAATAGAATTCGCATACTCTTCCCGCTTTACTTCACGACGACAAGAAATTTTAACAGATAAAACCACCCTAGCAGGATTTGCAAGCAGGTTATTATCGGATTAGCCTAGATTTTGCTTTCACCAACCAGAGAGCCAACGAGGGGCATAATTAGCTGTTTTGGACATTATTAAGTTTTGTCGCCTTTTTATTAAGTTTTAGCTGCTCGGCACCGGCACTGTCTGCTATTGTCGATTTAACCGACATTCCGCCTATCTTCATATACTTTTATATATCTTTACATTCCCCAAACTGTTTTGACGAAAAACCTTCACTGTAGAAACTACTATTGAGAACATTTTCAATAATTGGTTTTTTCTAAGAAAAAAAATTACAATTCTTCACTTGGATAAAAATCAATCATTGTCGCTATAGTCCTTACTGGTAAAGGATTGTAGGCTGTTAAGAAGTGCGGAAAGTGGGACTTAAGGTACATTTCAATCAATCCGATTATTAGGGATGAGTGACGGGCAATTGTTCGCTTCATTGCCGCGAGGCCAATTCCCCACCCCCCTAGGTATCCGGGTGGGGACTGACGCGGAATCGTTCACCCTAATTTCGGTAAACCCATACTGTAGTTCTGCACTCTGGCGTTGAGATTATAGCTAATTTCCCCTTTTTGCAGGAGAGAACGGATAAAATGTTCTAGATCTGAACCGATGCGACGGAGATTATATTCGCTCAGTTCTTCCCCATTGTAGGACTCTACCAATTCATCAAACTTACTATAAACCTTATTGAGAGCCACTTCTTCCCAATTAAATTCATTATCGGGATCCACATCAAGAGTCAAGACATTGTTACTCTCGATTAATTGATTATTTTTTACTTCAGCCGTATAAATGCGAATATGACGGGTCGTGGATTTTAACAGCATGGAATCTTCAGGGTAAGTTAGACGCTATGTCTAAGATTTTGCCATGATTTGCGGAAATGGGGAATTGGGAAGTGGGGTGTGGGGTGTGGGGTGTGGGAATTATGGATTATGAAGTGGGGTAGATAGGGAAGTGGGGAAGTGGGGGGGTGGGGAAGCTGTCTCATCACCCTATCACCCTATCACCCTATCTCCCTATCACCTGCCTCCCGAACAATGTTTACGGATCGACCAGAAACGTGATACTATGATAGATTGCAGTGTTTAAGCAGAGATCACGAGTCCTATGGCCTTAACCCAGACCAAAAAACAAGAACTAATCAGCCAATATCAGGCCCACGAAACCGATACAGGATCATCGGAGTTACAGGTAGCTTTCTTAACCGAGAGAATCAACCAACTGACCGAACACCTGAAAGCTAACCCGAAAGACCATGCTTCCCGTCGGGGATTACTCCAGATGATCGGTCGTCGTCGGGGACTGTTAACCTATATCCAGAAGAAAGATCAACAACGTTATCAAACCCTGATTGGTCGTCTCGGAATTCGCCGTTAAGCATACCCCCTTTGCATCCCTACCATGGCCTCTGAATCGAAATCGACGGAGAAAAAAGAACGTCTCCCCTTTGAGCCGCGCCAAAATAAGCGAAAAACCCCGAAAATTGCCCCTAGTCCCGTGCCACCGCCCCTAAAAAATCGCTCCGAGGAAACCAGCTTAAAGGCGATTCCGCAAGTGGTCAGTCAACGGATGGCCAAACGGATGGCGGTATTTTGTGGCCTGCCGACGGCACTGGGGATAGCTTCCTTTTTTGGCTTCTACTGGATTATTAGCCACGATCTTCTCGAAATCCCTTCCTACGTCGCCATGCTCGTCAGTTTAAGCCTATTTGGTCTAGGTTTCATCGGTCTGAGTTATGGCATCTTCTCCGCTTCTTGGGATGAGGATCGGGTGGGGGATTGGCTAGGATGGCAAGAATTTCAAGCTAATTTTGGCAGAACGATCGCCGCATGGCGGTCCGGCAAAAAAGAAGTGGAAGAAAAATAGATAACCTCTAGAAATCGTCAACAATAGAGATTAAAGAAAAAAATAAAAGGTTAATGCCATGATTATTGTCATGAAAGTTGGTTCCCCGGAAATTGAAATCGAGCGCGTCAGTGCCGAATTCGAGGCATGGGGATTAAGTCCCGAAAAAATCGTCGGTAAGCATAAAGTTGTCATCGGTTTAGTCGGAGAAACCCGGGAATTAGACCCCCTACAAATCCAAGAATTAAGCCCTTGGATCGAAACCGTCCTGCGAGTCGAACAACCCTTCAAACGCGCCTCTTTAGAATACCGTCACGGCGAATACAGCGAGGTTTTAGTCCCCACTCCTAACGGTGTTATCCCCATCGGCAGAAATCATACCGTTAGCATTGTCGCCGGCCCCTGTTCGGTGGAAAATGAAGCGATGATCGTGGAAACTGCCAAACGAGTGGCGGCAGCCGGAGCGCAATTCCTCCGCGGTGGTGCCTACAAACCCCGCACTTCTCCCTATGCTTTCCAAGGTCACGGGGAAAGCGCTTTGGAATTACTAGCGGCGGCTAGAGATGCCAGTGGTTTGGGTATTATCACGGAAGTAATGGACGCAGCGGATCTCGATAAGATTGTCGAAATAGCCGACGTGGTGCAAGTGGGGGCGCGCAATATGCAGAATTTTTCCCTCCTGAAAAAAGTTGGGGCGCAACCGAAACCGGTCCTACTCAAGCGCGGCATGGCGGCCACTATTGAAGATTGGTTGATGGCGGCAGAATATATCCTCGCCGCAGGAAATAGCAATGTCATTCTCTGCGAACGCGGTATCCGCACCTTTGACAGTAAATATACTCGCAATACCCTAGATTTATCCTGTATTCCCGTTTTAAGAACTTTAACTCACCTGCCGATCATGATCGATCCTAGCCACGGTACGGGTAAATGGGAATATGTCCCGACCATGGCCATGGCTTCCCTGGCAGCCGGGGCCGATTCCTTGATGATCGAGGTACATCCTAACCCGGCGAAGGCCCTATCTGATGGGCCGCAATCCTTGACCCCCGACCGATTCGATCGATTAACTCAGGAGTTAGCGGTCATTGGTAAGGCGATCGGGCGTTGGCCCCAGGTTCCGGCACTGGTTTGATAAGATGATCAGGGGGTGAGTCAACCCCCTTTTTTTGGGCATAAATTTCGCTTTTCGGGGCAGTTATGGTGACAGTTCCTCTGGAGTTAAATACTAGCGAAATCCGGGCAGAAAGACGGGTTACTTTTTATCATCTCAATTGGCTATCCTATCAGCAAATTTTACAGGCACTAGGGGAAAATAATCGCGCCCATTTATTTTATGATCGTGGCACTTTAGAAATTACTATGCCCCTAGAAGAACACGAGTTTTATCGAGAATTAATCGGATTGTTTATTCGGATTTTGGTGGTAGAATTGGGTTTAAAAATTAAAAGTATGGGTTCCACAACTCTAGCTAGGGAAGATTTAGAACGAGGAGCAGAACCCGATAATGCTTACTATATTC
>NZ_JADBUE010000333.1:0-3689 GCF_020245805.1 Microcystis sp. M179S2
GCCTAAAAGCCACTCTTAATCGTGTCTTGGAACGAAATAGAGGCTTTTAAAGACTGCGTACATGGAGAATTAAAACAAGAATTACCCTCGAAAAGCCTATTTTTCCACTAAGTATTTATGCTCATTGCAAAGGTGAGATGCTCCCACTATAAGCAGTCCCCAGATTATTTTGTGTATTTGCCCACTCAACAGGAAAGGCGGCACGGGTTCTTACTTCTAATGACAGCTTGTAGGCGGCTATAGCTAACTTTAGATTATCTTCCCTTTCCCCTCGGATGCGAGAACTATAAGCAGTCCCCAGATTATTTTGTGTATTTGCCCACTCAACAGGAAAGGCGGCACGGGTATATACTTCTAATGACTGGTTATAGGCGGATATAGCTAACTCTAGATTTTCTGCCCTTTCCCTAAAAATGCGATTTCTATAAGCAGCACCCAGATTATTTTGTATCCTTGCCCAATCATAAGGAAAGGCGGCACGGGTATATACTTTTAATGACTGGTTTAATGCCTCTATAGCTAACTCTAGATTTTCTGCCCTTTCCCTAAAAATGCGATTTCTATAAGCAGCACCCAGATTATTTTGTATCCTTGCCCAATCATAAGGAAAGGCGGCAGGGGTATATCGTTCTAGGAGAGTGAGATAACCTGTAATAGCAATTTGCAGATTATTCGCCCGACTTCCCAAAGGAAACTGTTGAATATCAATACATAAATTTTCAATCACCTCGGCAATACCTACCACTTCTTCAGCCTTCCCTTGAGAAAAACTATATCTAGCGTATTGTTGCAACAGTTGGGCAAAGGTATCATCTAACAAATGTTGACAGCGTTGTAGGATAGGATAAACCACCGCAGGATCATTACTCTCATATTCTGCTTGTAATACTTCTAATAAAAACTCCTGATATTCCTCTATACTTCTCGCTTGAGGGTTGAGAAACTGCCTCAACTGTTGCGCCATATTCCGTAACCAAGCAACGGGATTATTATGTCCTTGTTGTTCTAACCCTGTTGCATAGTTTTCCATCACCTGCAAGAATTGGGGGTCAATCAATTCCTGATTTGCTTGCAGAATATTATTGATTTCCTCACCATTAGTACAAGCGAGCAACTGTTCAATTAAATTAACATAAGCTTGGGCGCGTTGTTCATTCATTGTCTGTACTGTGATTGATGTGATTATGTGATGAACTGTGATTTTTTCGAGAGAACGACTCGATGATATTTAGATAAGCTTGGGTGCGTTTTTCGTCCATAACCTTAATCCGATGCTTTCACAAAAGTTTTTTAAATTCTTCAATAGACATTCCGGCACCTTTAATAATTGTTCCCATTGTATAAGCATTAATTGGATTAGCTCTGGGAATTGTTAAGATATGCTCTCCATCAGTCATTGTAATATGTTTACCCTGTCGAACAATCCTAAATCCGGCTTTTTCAAAGGCTTTAATGGCTCGTTGATGATTAATTCCAGGAAGACTAGGCATGATTTAATTCAACTTCCACATAACAAGATTCTACACCTTGATTCAATTCCTCGGCAACTTCTAAATAAGACACAATAGCATCTTGAATATTATTGAGAGCTTCTTCTTTTGTCGTACCTTGAGAAGCACAGCCGGGTAAACCGGGACACCAAACAGCATATCCTTCTTCTGTTTGCTTAAGACTGACTTTATACTGCATATTTTTATAATAATAATCGTTGTCAGTTATTATAGCACGGCCATCATTAATCTCTGCTTCTGCTCGTAATACTTCTAATAAAAACCGCTGATATTCCTCTATAGTTCCCGCTTGAGGGTTGAGAAACTGCCCCAACTGTTGCGCCATATTCCGTAACCAAGCAACAGGATTATTATTTCCTTGTTCTTCTAACCACATTGCATAGTTTTCCATCACCTGCAAAAATTCGGGATCGATCAATTCCTGATTTGCTTGCAGAATCTTATTGAGTTCCTCATCATCAGCAGAAGTGAGCAACTGTTCAATTAAATTAACATAAGCTTGGGCGCGTTGTTCATTCATTGTCTGTACTGTGATTGATGTGATTATGTGATGAACTGTGATTTTTTTTGAGAGAGACCAACCTTATGATTTAACGTGATACAATAAATATTCGTGATTGTCAAGGGGGGTCGCTGCCAAATTTGTTTGATATGTTCCAAGGCAGAATCTTGGAACAAGCAAAACTAATCACTTTTCTGCACAAATAACTGTCATTACAGCAACTTCTTTGTCCAATTGATCTCCTATTTCATCTTCAACAACGTCCAGATCGTAATCCATTTGTAATCCCAGCCAAAATCGCGGTGACATATCAAAATAACGAGCTAACCGAAGAGCTATATCCGCTGTGATAGGCTGCTTTCCGTGAACGATTTCGTTAATACATTGTTCAGGAACTCCAAGAGCCAGAGCTATTTGATTCTGACTAAGGTTCATTGGCTTGATAAATTCCTCTAAAAGAACCTCACCGGGATGAATTGGCATTAGTTTATCTTCATTCATTATTTTACCTCAATGATAATCAACGATTTCTACGTCTAGAGCATCACCGTTTTGCCAGACAAAGCAAATTCGCCATTGATCGTTAACCCGAATGCTATATTGACCTTCCCTGTCACCAACCAGACGTTCCAATCGATTTGCTGGTGGGACACGAAGATCTTGCAGGGTTTCCGCACGATTAAGCATCCGCAATTTTCGCAATGCCACTTGTTGGATATCTAATGGCAATTTACGCGAATGTTTACGTTCAAAAACTTTTTGAGCTTCTTTATCTTTAAAGTTTTGGATCACTCTCTAAACAATTTCTTATCCTACTTTTAAGTATATGACGTAAGGATGCTCCAATGGCAGAACTGGTTGGGGAACAGGCCAGACAGGGACTTCTGCAAATGCGTCTGGGGCCAAGATGACGCGACGACGAATGAGCGCGGTAGCCTTCATGTTGGATATACTAACAACACCTTAGCCTATTGTCAATGTCCCCAACAGTTAAAAACGCCTCCTATTCTTCTATATTTCTCGCTTGAGGATTGAGATATTGCCCAAAGTTTTGTGTTAAATCAATCTGCATGGTTATTATTGTATCCTTATTATTCTAACCCTGTTGCATAGTTTTCCATCACCTGCAAAAATTCGGGATCAATCAATTCCTGATTTGCTTGCAGAATATTAGTTCGTTCCTCACCATCAGTACAAGCGAGCAACTGTTCAATTAAATTAACATAAGCTTGGGCGCGTTGTTCATTCATTGTCTGAACGGTGATTGTTATAATTATATTTACGATTGAGGAGGAAAAGGAATAATAATGTAGCGAATGACCGTTCCTAGTAAAGCCGTTCCCAAGATTCCGATTAACGTCCAAATCTGGGCCTTTTGAGAGCCTTTCAATTCTTTGGTATCTTCTTTCACCCTCTCAATATCCTTGTCTAAAGCATCGACCTTTTCTTCTAATCTAGCTTGTCCAACCTCTAAATTAGTGAGGCGACTATTAATATTTTCCAGTTTCTGATTAATTTCACCTAAAACTTCTTTAAGATCTTGTTCAATAGTAACTGACATCTGATGATTCTCCTAATAATTATCGGAATATAGGCACGACTATCACTATTTTATAGCTGGTTATAATTAAATTAAAAATGGATTTTAGGTTCGATCCCCCCTGCCCCCCTTGATA
>NZ_JADBUE010000334.1:0-14223 GCF_020245805.1 Microcystis sp. M179S2
AAAGTATCAAGACAACGTAAAGACAAAGCAATTAAAGACGCTTTGGCGTTAGTCCAGTCTAATGATCTGGTAGTCTATGAAGCTTTAAAGGTAAGAAACTTAGTCAAAAACCGTAAGCTTGCCAAGTCGATTTCTGATGCTTCTTGGTATCAATTCACTCAATGGTTGAATTATTTTGCCAAGATTTATCGGATTGTTTGTGTTGCTGTGCCGCCGCATTTCACTTCTCAAGATTGTTCAGTTTGTGGGACGAGAGTGCAAAAAACATTAAGCACTAGAACTCATCAATGTCCTAACTGTAAAACAGTCTTAGATAGGGATCATAATGCAGCAATAAATATTCTTAAAAAAGGGTTACAATACTTGGGAAATTATCTCAACGGTACTGTTGGGCAAACAGAAACCGACCCAAACGCCTTGGGAGAGTCCGGCCTCTGGATTCTTAATGGAGACATTGAGAATCTAAGCTGTCTCGTTGAACAAGGAATTTCTAACAGCAATGTGGAAAGAATCCCCCGTCACAGCGTAGCTTGACGGTGGGAGTATGTCAAATCAACCTATACTTGGAGGAATCCATCATGTCCGTTCGTCTATACGTTGGTAATTTGCCCAAAGAATCCGTCGAGCGCGAAAAATTACAGGCGCTTTTTGCCGATGAAGGGGATACGATTACCACTAAAGTCATCAAAGATCGCAAAACTGGCAAATGTCGCGGTTTTGCCTTCGTTACCGTCCCTAGCGATGAACTAGCTGACCAGTTTATCGAAAAATACAACGGTCAATCCTTCATGGAAAACCCGATCAAAATCGAGAAAGCTCTCCCCCGGAGCAAGGGAGGTAAAGAAGAAGGAGAAGAAGCAGAAGGGCCGGAGGCCAGCGTAGAAACCCCGGAAAAAGTCGAAAGACCGACTCCGAAACCGACGACGGCAGCACCGCGCAAATCCAGTAGTGGTGGCGGCGGCGGCAAAAAACGCAAGGCTGAACGGGGTGGCAGTAGTACCCCGAAAGTTACCGGCGATGGTGACGCTTTACAGCCAGATCCCCGTTGGGCTAATGAATTGGCTAAACTCAAGGAAATGTTAGCAGCTCAGGCCACTAATCCCTAATTGCATTGACAAGAGGGCAACGGATAGCCGATAACTAAGAGGTTCAAAACATCGCTTTTAGGAATGTGCATCATGACAGCAATCGATCCGGTCATTCTCATGAAACAGGAGGTCGGTAAAGCCGCCGCTAATCTAGTTCAATCTCATTCGGTCGTGGGATTGGGAACTGGTTCAACAACGGCCTACGCGATCGAGTATCTGGGCGCTAGACTGCAAAGCGGGGAAATCAGCAATATTGTCGGGGTTCCTACTTCTTTTCAAGCGCAAGTTTTGGCTAGGAAGTACGGAATTCCCCTCACTACCCTCGATGTCATCGCAAAGATGGATATCGCTATCGATGGGGCCGATGAGGTGGATCCCCAGAAAAACCTGATTAAAGGCGGCGGTGCTGCCCATACTCAGGAGAAAATTGTCGATAGTCTCGCCGATATTTTTGTCGTGGTAGTGGATGGCAATAAGCTGGTGGATAAGTTGGGATCGACTTTTCTTTTGCCGGTGGAAGTGTTACCCATGGCCATGACTCCGGTGATGCTGAAATTAGAGGCCCTCGGTGGTAAACCTTCTCTGCGCATGGGAGTGAAAAAAGCTGGCCCCGTGGTGACAGATCAAGGCAATTTAGTTATCGATGTTAAATTTGATAGTATCGATGATCCGGCTGATTTGGAAAGAACTATTAATAATATGCCGGGGGTTTTAGAAAATGGTTTATTTGTCGGGGTTGCTGATCTGATTCTCGTCGGTGAAATTATCGACGGTAAGCCGGTAGTCCGCGAGATTAGGTAGGATTAATTATTCTTAATCTAATAGTGAAACAGGCCTGCGGCCTGTTTTGTTATTATGGGTATATACAGACAAAGAAAAAAGTCAAGGACGTTTTACCAGACCCATCGTTAGGGGGAATCGAGCAATTTTGGCTCAAATAATATTTGCTTTTAGCTAATAACAAATCTCTAGCTATTGCCAGAAGTCAATACCTTCGAGAGTTAACCCTCAGAATCGGAATTACCTGAAGCTAGGCAAGGGAGGTGATGTCGAGATGATTACACGAGATATCCCCAAAAGCGACAACCCGATCACGGACTGCTTTTCCCATCTGTACTAACAAAAATAGTTCTATAGCTGAACTGTATGTCTTTCGTTACTAATTCAATTTCATCGAAAAACTATGGGAGAATTAGAATCATTTCTATTCGAGTAAATCCCTTGACTAGAAAAGTTTTCAGCTTCGATATAATGATATAAGGGAGCATCTCACCTTTGTAACCCTTAAATCAGGTTTTTATGTCAAGCTATTTTGAAAGCCTTGCTAGAAAACAGTTTTAGGTATAAGTATAATTACTCACTTGCATAAATGAGATGCTCCCCGATATAGTATTATGTAGATTTCTATTATGAGTTACCTATATGAACACAAATAACGACCGAAAACACCTAAGATTATTGTCAATATTTCATTACATTGTGGGAGGAGTAATTGCTTTTTTCTCTCTTATTTTCTTGGGTCATTTTTTTATAGGAATAAGCATGATTACCTCCCCTGAATCATTCCCGATGGAGCCGTCGGGAGAGTTACCCCCCAAAGCATTTGGATATCTATTCGCCGCTCTAGGTGCAACAACAGTACTGCTAGGAGAAGCTTTAGCGATTTCTGCGATTTTTTCGGGTCGATTTCTCAGCCGTCACAAGAAATACTGGTTTTCTTTTGTGATAGCTTGCATCCTCTGCTTGTTCACCCCGTTGGGTACAATTCTCGGAGTCTTCACAATTATCGTCCTTTCCCGCCAATCGGTTAAGGAGCTATACGGACTTTCTAACAGCAACAATTTAGCCAGCAATCAGGATGACCGCGATTGACAGCAATGGTCTGTAAATAAAGGTTCATAAGCTTGAGATCGTATTATGGTAAGAATCTACTATCCGAGAAATCTTGAATTTTGACACCTTACAATTTTTTGGGCAGAACCATGGTTGGTACTTGGAAGCTGGTGGTGAATGGTTAGTAATTTATCAATTAAACCAAACAATTAAACCAGAATATATGAGAAATTTTCTAGAGCAAACTACCGAGATATCGCAGCTATTTACTGAATGAGTAGCTTTAGTTTAGGGTTAAACTGCTGAGGTGACTAGAGAGTGGAAAGATAGGGAGAAAAACCTGATAACTGATAACTGAATATGGCTGAAGGCTGGTGGCTATAGGCTAATAAAAAATATGTCCCTTTTTGACAGAAAATACTTGGGAAGATTGCAACCAACGGGACTCAAAAGAACTGAGATGAGTGGTGGTAATTAAAGTTTGAAAACGGTCTTCGATCGCATCTAATAATTGATTTTGTCGTTCGATATCTAATTCCGCTAAAACATCATCGAGGAGTAGTAGGGGAGGTTCCCCGATAATCTGCTCTAATAACTGTAATTCCGCTAATTTTAAGGCTAAAACTAAGGTTCTTTGTTGTCCTTGGGAACCGTAGGATTTAGCGGGGTTTTGGTTAATTAAAAAATCCACTTCATCCCGGTGGGGACCGACTACCGATGTCCCTAGTTGTTTCTCTGCCAAACGACGGGTTTCAATCTTATCTAAAAAAGCCCTTTGTACCCCATTGACATCATCTTCTACCCAAGGCACATTGGGAATATATTGTAATTCTAAAAGTTCGGTTTTTCCGCTAATACTTTCGTGCCATTTTTGGGCTAAAGGAATTAATCTTTGCAGGACTCGCGCCCTTCTTCTCGTTACTCTTGAACCGGTTTCTGCTAGTTGTAAATCCCAGAGTTTTAGCTGGGATAAATCCCCATAAACTTTTCCCTCTAATTCCTGTTTACGAATCTCTTTTAAGAGAGCATTTCTTTGTCGTAAAACCTGATTATATTGCTGTAAAATATGAACGTATAGGGGTTCTAATTGAATTAATAAAGTATCTAACCAATCTCGGCGAGCTTCCGGACCACCGCGCACTAAATCCAGATCGAGACTAGAAAATTGTACCGCATTAATCACGCCCAAAAAATCGAGATGACGGCGCAGGGGTTGACGGTCGCGGATCACGGTGCGACGACCGGAAGAACGGAGAATTAAACTTAATTCTGATGCTCCATAAAGACGATTAACCCTAGCAAAAATTCTCGCCTCCGAGTCCGATTCTAGCACCAGATCCCGATCCTTGCTGACTCGATGGCTCTTGAGAGTGGACAAAAGTTCGATCGCTTCTAGTAAATTGGATTTTCCCTGAGCATTATTGCCCAATAATATTGTTTTTTTGGACTCGAATTTTAGCAACTGTTCGGCATAATTTCTAAAACTGTGAAGATGTAGGTGTTCGAGATACATTGCAAGTTGGGGGTTAGCTGTTGGGGGTTGGGGAAGTGAGAAGTGGGGTGTGGGGTGTGGGGGAGTGGGGAGAAAACAACTGATAACTGATCACTGATAATGGCAGCGGTTTAGGGTTAAGTGAATTTGGTATAATTGCCCTTGACAATCAATATTTTATAGTAGCTTTTACCTTGAAAATTCCTTTTTTGCCTTTAAAACAGACTGAAAGTCTATCTAAACTCGCTTTGATTGCTATACTCGCTTTTGATGCTTCTGTGTCTCTCGCAGGACAATTTCCCGATGGCAGAGTATTTTTTGAGAGTTCTCCCACTCTGGTTAATTTCTCCGCTACTTTCCAATCCGTGCGTACTTGGGGGGCAAAATACTATCTTACCATCGCTCTACCGCCGTCTCTCGGGGCGTCCTTGGGTAAAGTAACCATACAACAGCAGCCTAATATTCAAACTATTGCTTTTCTTCTCGATCAAACCTTTGCTTTTCTTGGCGATCGCAATCAGCGAGGCGAAAAATTAACCCTAAAATCCACTACTTTTGACCCCAATACTCAGACGATTACGGTCATTTTTGATCCTCCTGTCCCCCCCGGTAATACCGTTTCCATCGGTCTGAAACCAGTACACAATCCCGATTATGGTGGTATCTATCAGTTTGGAATCACTGCTTATCCCCCCGGGGACAATTCTCCCGGATTAGCTCTAGGAGTCGGACGTTTAACAATTTACGATGCTGGCGATCGCTGGTAGGCCGTTCTGCATCTAAAAACAGCAATCAGTGAGCAGTAATCAGTGAGCAGTAAAAAGACAGTAGGAAACCTCAGTTCCCTGACTTCGTTCTTGATTTGAGGTCAAGGATTAAGCGTTTGCTTGACCCAAATTCGGAATTGTTTTAATGCCATGGCACTACCGATTTTTTGACTATTTTGTAGCGTTTCTGGAATTTTTTCTATTAGATTAAATTGAGAAAATATTCGGCTTTGGGAAGATTCAACATATTCTGATCCTTGCAAAACACTGATTTCCAGTCTCTCTCCATTATATCGCCACAATTCAGGAACACCCAATCGCTCATAATTATTAAATCGGGTTCGCTTAGTAATATCAATTTCAATTGCTAAATCGGGAGGGGGATCAATAGCCAAATCAAGGCGCTTTTTTCCCCTGACAGCAGCACAATTTTCGATATAAAAAGACTCATCTGGTTCTATTCCTTGATCCATTTGTTGATTTTTAAAGGTTGTTGATCCGGCGGGTTCATAGTCTAACCCTAATTCATCTAGGAGAACTTTAACCAAATCCCCGATTAAAACTTTGGTATTTTCATGAATAAAAAGAGGAGTCATTGCTTCTAAAGTTCCCTGACTATAAGATAGACGAATTGACCGTCGATCTCCCAATTCGTCAAGAATTGTTTCATAATCTTGCCAAGTGAGTGAAGTTAACAACAGGTGGTCGCCTGGAGTAACAGTTAGTTGTTTTAATGCTAATAACATCAGAATTTGTCGGCTCAGTTGTTATAATTGGGCGGTTTAGTCAGTATTTAACTTTTTTCTACCTTAGATTATATTATATAGCCGTTTTCATCAGAATGAGGCATGGGCAAGGGGCTTAAACTCTTTGTTGGCAAAACTTGTCGATACCTCAGTAACGTGAAAAGCTCTATATGCAAACTGAAAACTCAAATCTGATCACTGATCAAGGAGAACTTCCCACCCGTCTGAGTTTTAGAAAAATTTAACTTTATTCAATCCATGAACATCTGTTCAGATGTTATACTAAAGTCAGTAAAGAAGTTCCGAGGTAGTAACCATGATCGCTGTCACCATGATGAAATGTGCTTGTAAATCCTGTTTGTGTGTAGTATCGATCGCCGATGCCATCAAAGAAAACGATCAATACTACTGTTCCCAAGCTTGTGCCAATGGTCACGTTAACGAGAACGAGAAAGGCTGTGGACACCAGGGCTGTGGTTGCGTTTAAATTTAGTTATTGGGGAGAAGGGGACAAGTATCGGGATTGAAGATTCGATCGATACCTCCCTTTCTCAACTTTCCCTTAATAACCGATCAGGAAAAAACATGGCCATAGAAAAAATAGCACCGGTTTGTGGGGAATCCCATCACCAAGGGGCGAAATTCCAGAACTTGCAGGGATTAGAACTAGAAAAAGCCCAAAAAATGGCCGAATTTTTCAGCCTTTTGGGGGATGCCAACCGTCTCAGAATTTTATCGCTTTTAGCCAAACAAGAATTATGTGTTTGTGACTTAGCCGACGACTTAGGGATGAGTGAATCGGCCGTATCCCACCAGTTAAGAACCCTAAGAGCCTTAAGATTAGTTAAATACCAAAAACAGGGACGGAGAGTCTTTTATCGTCTTGCCGATCATCATGTTCTTGACCTTTATTACGCGGTCTCGGAACATTTAGAAGAGCCAGCGGACGAGGATTAAAACAGTCCCAAAGCGGGTAAAACAAACTGTAAGAGCAGAGAACCAATCCCCTGCACCATTTGGTCTAATTGAGCGTTGCCACCACCTTGTTCTCGCGGTTTTAGGGCGATTTCCATGCCTTTAATAAAATTCTCTGCCGCTTCGTAACCGGGGGTATTACCTTGTCGTTCAAAGAGAGTCGAAGCCATTTGAGCGTCCTGGGCCGCTAGAGCATTTTGTCCCAGACGATAGTGAGCCATGGCCCGGGCCAGATAAGCTGGAGCATATTCTGAGTTAATTGTCAAGGCCTTATTAAAATTTTCTATAGCGGTGCTGGTGCGTCCCTGTTTTCCTTCCACCATCCCTAGACCATAGAATAGTTCAGGAGTACCGGCACTACTGGGAATTCCCACCGCACCCTGCACGTATGCAGTGTCTAGTTTGGTGTTGTCGAGGTTAGCATTATTGAGATAAGTGCCTCTTAAATCCGCACCCGTCAAGATTGCCCCGGTTAAGTTCGCTCCAGTCAGATTAGCACCAAAAAGAGAGGCTCCAGTTAAATTTGCGCCACTCAGATCCGCCCCACTTAAATTAGCTTGACTAAGATTGGCCCCGACGAGATTGGCCCCATTTAATTTTGCCCCGACTAGATTCGATTGCACTAACCCCGAACCGCTCAGATCGCATTGGGGACATTTTCGGGTGGATAATAATTGCTGTAGGTGGTTTAGATCTTCCGTCTGACCAACTAGGGAGAAGTTAAGGGGAAGACTGAGGACGAGGGTGAGGGCGATCGATTTGTACATAGTTTAAAAAGAACTCTATTTATTCTTATTGATAATAACCATGCGATCGGGGCTAATCGCTTAACTAGATTCTGCTTGAGAAATCAGCCCTTGTCCACTAAAATAGAAGATTAGAGGCTCTTAAGGTCAGAAGAAGCGACAAAATCGAGATTTTTTGCCTTTTCAACAGCAGGTTTTTTAGAGGAATTTCCCTATTTCATAATGACTACTCTACACGGTAATTGGCTGATTCGTTCGCAAGATAGTGTTTTTTTTCTTTGGGGTGAACAGTGGCAAGGGAAGGAATTAAGTGAAACAAAGGAAAATCATCCTTTTTGTCTAGAATCTGGGGCATTAGCCCAATTTATCGAGAAATTTTCTCCTCAGCTTGACCGCTATTCTCCAGAATCAATCAAGCTCAGTTTACCTAGTTATTCTCCCCCAAGGAAAAAATATTTTTTACCGCTGCTGTCGGGGCAAATTCTCGAACCCACAGCTAAATCCTTGTCTTGGCAACCATGGCAGGTATCGGGATTAACTTTTTCTGCGGGGATGATAGTGCGGTTATGGGAGAAATTACCCCTAGCTAAGGCCGAATTTATCGGCAATGATCTACGATTTTGGCTGTATTTGCACCGTTGGAGTTTAGATTTATTAGCAAGGGGGAAATTTTTAGCAGGAATAAATCAAGGTAAAAGTTGCTGGTATCCCCTGCTAGATAGTACCATCGATCGCACTCGTTTAGCTAAGTTTATCCAAACCATCCCCCCGGTTTGTCTTGCCTATCAAGAAAATAGCGAACCACAAACAATTATTCTCGATTGCTTAAAAAATATTGTCGATGCTCGTTTGCGACAAAAGATAGATAGTAGTGTTAATATTTCCCCCTCATTGATGGTGAAACCCTGGCTACAATCTTTAAGCGGTGATCATCATGACATTGCCTTAGAAGCCAAGAATTTACAGCGTCTAGAAAATGCTTATAATAACTGGGTGTTTCCTATCCAAGAAAGTTTAGTTAATGGCAATAATCGCCAATTAATCGAGAATCAATACCGTGTCTGTTTATCTTTACAACCTCCCAGTCTAGGGACAGCGTGGAAACTCACCTATTATTTACAAGCGTTAGATGATCCCGAATTTCTCATTAGTGCCAAGTTGATTTGGTTAGAGGGCAAAGAAAGTTATCATAGTTATCAAAGAGTTGTCAATAATCCCCAGGAAATTCTCTTAAAAGGATTGGGATTAGCGGCGCGATTGTACGAACCGATTAGAATTAGTTTAGAGCAGAGACACCCGGAGGAATGTTCTCTTGATTCGATCGAAGTTTATCAGTTTATTCGCTCGATCGCTTGGCAATTGCAAGAGCAGGGATTAGGGGTAATTTTGCCAACGGGTTTAACTGCCGGTAGTAATGAACAAAGATTAGGAATTAAGATTGCTGCCAGTGTAACTCCCAAAAAAGGAGAAAGATTAAGTTTAACCAGTTTATTAAACTTTCAGCTTAAATTAGTGGTAGGGGAACAGGAAATATCGAAAAAAGATTTTGATAAGTTATTAGAGAAAAAATCGCCAGTGGTGGAAGTGGGAGGCAAATGGTTAATCCTACAACCTACGGATGTCAAAGCAGCTCAGGCAATTTTAAATAATACCATCGCTCCCCTGAATCTCTCGGTGGAAGATGCTCTGCGCTTGAGTTCAGGAGATAATAATCTAATTGCTAAACTGCCGGTAGTTAATTTCCAAGCGGAGGGAGCATTAAAGGAATTAATTGATAATTTAAATAACAATCAAGGGATTCAATTAATCAACCCACCGCGGGAATTTCGGGGGGAATTACGTCCCTATCAAATCAAGGGAGTTAGTTGGTTAGCTTTCCTAGAAAAGTGGGGTTTAGGTGCTTGTTTAGCCGATGATATGGGTTTAGGAAAAACCCCGCAATTAATCGCTTTTTTACTAGCATTAAAAGAACAGGATATGTTAGTTAATCCCGTGTTAGTGGTGGCTCCCACTTCTGTGGTCAATAACTGGGAACATGAATTAAGAAAATTCGCTCCCACCCTAGCTGTTTTTGTGCATCATGGCGAAAAAAGATTAAAAGGTAAAGCTTTTGCTCAAGCGGTAAAAAATCAATCGGTTGTTATTACCAGTTATCCTTTAATCTATCGCGATCTCTCCACTTTAGAAGCAGTACAATGGCAAGGTTTAGTTTTAGATGAAGCTCAAAATATTAAAAACTCTACGGCTAAACAATCCCAAGCAGTGCGAAAAATACCCGCAGGATTTCGGATTGCCTTAACGGGAACTCCCGTAGAAAATCGCCTGACGGAATTGTGGTCAATTTTGGATTTTCTCAATCCCAATTTTTTAGGAACTCAAGCCTTTTTTCAGCGCCGTTTTGCCCTTCCCATTGAAAAATACGGCGATCAAGAATCCCTGCATAATTTACGTTCCCTTGTCCGTCCCTTTATTTTACGGAGATTAAAAACCGATAAAAATATTATTGAAGATTTACCAGAAAAACAGGAAATGAATATTTTTTGTGGTTTATCGAAAGAACAGGGACAACTTTATCAACAATTAGTCGAGACAACGCTCCAGAAAATTGAAGAAATTCAAGGAATTCAGAAACATGGATTAATTTTAACCTTGCTAATGCAACTAAAACAAATTTGTAATCATCCCGCCCATTTTTTGAAAGAAAATAGTTTAGAAACCAGTCAAAGATCGGGGAAATTATTACGTTTAGAAGCCATGGTAGAGGAAGTGATAGCAGAAGGCGATCGAGCTTTAATTTTTACACAATTTGCCGAGTGGGGAAAACTCCTACAAACCCATCTCCAGAAAAAATTAGCCGAGGAAATATTATTTCTCTCCGGTTCTACCAAAGCAAAAGATCGGGTAGAAATGATCGAGCGCTTTCAAAATGATCCCCAAGGACCAAAGATTTTTATTCTCTCCCTGAAAGCGGGGGGAACAGGATTAAATTTAACCCGCGCTAATCACGTTTTTCATATCGATCGTTGGTGGAATCCAGCCGTAGAAAACCAGGCCACTGATCGCGCTTTCCGCATCGGACAAAAACGCAATGTTCAGGTACATAAATTCATCTGTACGGGAACCCTAGAGGAACGCATTAATGAGATGATCGAAAGCAAAAAACAATTAGCGGAACAAACCGTAGATGCCGGGGAAAATTGGTTAACCGAATTAGATACCGATCGCCTGCGAGATTTATTATTATTAGATCGATCGGCAATTATTGATGAAGAAGAAACCGATTAGAAGCGAACCACCTGATAAACCGTGGAACCATTCTCAAACAGAGGCTGATAATAGATACCGCTACAATTGTAATAAAGCGTATTGTCAGCCGTAATTGTGGTGCAGCCGTCTGGGATATAGGTGACAATTGCGCCGATTGGCGGGGCCACCACCGTGTAGGAACTACCGCTAGGCTGAAGATAGATGCCGTCCGAGTAAATGTAGGAAGTGGAACCCACATAGACGGTATTGTAGTAGGGGGGGAGAGTGGCGATCGCTGAACCGATGACTAAGCCGGTGGTCAAACCCACCCAACCCCAACCCGGGGGGACGTAATAACCGCCACCGTACCAACCGCCACCACGCCAGTAACCGTTGCGATTATCGTCAATAAAGTTCTGACGGTTCTGTTGGCGATCGCTAACCTGCTGCTGCCGTTCCCCCTGTCTTTCGCTGCGTTCCCCTTGACGGGTATCGGTTCTTTCGCTGCGTTCACCCTGCCGGTTTTGTTGACCGGTTTGCCGTTCACCCTGTCTTTCGCTGCGTTCCCCTTGACGGGTATCGGTTCTTTCGCTGCGTTCACCCTGCCGGTTTTGTTGACCGGTTTGCCGTTCACCCTGTCTTTCCGTGCGTTCCCCTTGACGGTTTTGTTGATTAGTTTGTCTTTCCCCCTGTCTTCCAGAAAAATCTCTAGAGGGTTGGGAACGATTACTAAAATTCCCTCGGTTTTGCAGATCACTACTGCGGTTGACCCGTGGGGAAGCTCCACCACCCCCACGACTACCACCACCACCGCCACCGCGAGCGTCCACATAATCCGTTACCAGTAAACTTGTACCCAAGAGGAGGGCGGCAAGAACACATAAGTTTTGACGTAAAGATCTTTTCATGGCCCGGACTCCTTGATTTTTTTATCTTCCCAGATTATTTTCTGCAAGCGTTCGACGGTTTCTGGTGCAAAAAAACGGGCGTTGCTGAATCAAGGTATGAATGCCAACTTTGCATCAGATGCAAAAGTTAGTTTGGCTCTAGGTTTTAAAAATACCAGAAAAGAAGATTCATATCTCAAATCAGCAACGCCTTAGAATGTATGTCACCAAACCTCCTCTCCCATTGGCCGTCCCCAATCCACTTCCGGCTCCGGTGATTCAACAACCTCAGCCAGTAGTTCTTCTAGGCTTAACTCAGGCAAGGCTTGAATTAGCTCAATTACTAGCTTTCCGTTTTCCACAGAACATTCAACAACGTCATTGGGATTGAGGTTTAGTGCTTCCACCGCATACTTGGGAATCCGAATCGCTAAAGAATTACCCCAGCGTCCAATCTGCGACTTCATTATCCCACCTCGAATTCGTTAGATATTCAAAGTATATCAAAACGCTGATTTAGGGGAATACCGACAAGCGATCGCATTTTATGAACAGGGTTTACTGCTGGGATTGATTATCCCTAGGGGGTAAAAGTTCGATAGGGATCGACTCTGATCCCGGTTGGAAAGTGAAAGTATCGGCGGAGGTACTGGGATTAAAATTCCAGTCGGATAATATTGCCGTGTACTGGGGTGAACCGGGTAGAGTTTTATAGGTGATAATCGCTTTCCTCAGTAGGGGGGTGGCATCCTGCGTGACCCAGATTTGATAATCGCGATCGCTACCGATCAGCAGCAGATGATACATCGGTTCGCGGTTGACCATGTCGTTGCCGATAAAAATAATTTGCTTGACATCGGCCATTAGCTCTGCACAGGGATCGTTCGCTGCCAGATTTGACATGGGAATGCTGATCCCGTACCTTTGCTCTACTTGGTCTAAGGCTTCATCTAGAGTATTTGGTGCTGGTTTGGTGACGTATAGATCCCGTTCCAGATCCGCGAGGGTGAAGGTTTTACCGTCGTAAAAAAAGCGGGTAACTCGTTCATCCCCAGTGTAGTCCGAGCGCAGGCGATCGGGTTTCTCTACCCAGATGTTTTGATAGGCACTGTACTGAACTTTCGCCCCGGATTCGAGTACATCGTCATAGGTGACATCCATATTGACGGTGAACGATCGCTGTTTGGTTAAATTAGCACAGAGTTGCTCGATCACCTGTTCCGCCGTTTTTGGGCGGATTTCCTGGGATAGAGTCGGTATTTCCGCCAAGACTCCTGCGGCAGTGACCCAAGGCAAAAGTAAAGAAAGAATCGGCATAAAGCGACGCATAATCATCTAATATTCTCCAAGGCGCTGGATTGTTTTGGTTAACGACCATTGTGTAAACTGACTAAACGAGCGATAAAAACGGCGGGATAGAGAACTCCAGTCATTCCTTCTAAATTGGCTAGAACTCTAGCGACTTTACTGGTAGGAACTATATCACCGTAACCAACCGTGGCCAGGGTAGTAAAGCTGAAATGAAGTAGATCCGCCTGGTTGACGGTTTTAGCGGCGGAGCTAAAGGAATCGGGTTCAAAAATCTGGACGATACTATAAGCGGATGCCCAGAAAAATCCTAGGAGAAAATAGACACAAATTCCCCCTTTGATGATATCGGATGTTACCTGTTCGGCGAGAATTAATTCTTGTAAAATCGAGTACACGCATAAACTAATAAAAGCTAGAGAAATTAATGTACTAGACAGATCGAACCAACCGGTTAAATCCCTATAAATAGGGATAATCGTGCCGAATACTCGCAGGATGAGGGCAATTAGAAACAGACCGATATTACATCTTAAAGCCAATTTACTGCGATCGATCTGATAGACGGCGATGATCACAGAGAGGGAGAAGAAAAAGAAAACTAGCAAATCTCCGAGGGGTAGATATACTAAAAATGGGTAAATAATGTAGAGCAAGACTAGATTTGCCAGCAGCCGATTGTATTTATTTTCTGTTGCCCGCATCAATTGACGGAATTTCATAGCAGCGAACCTTTAATTGGTAATATTTCCTCCTGCTAATTAATTTTAAGGCTATTTATCTCCTATCTTCTTTCTAAATTTTCTTGCCTAATTGACGCTCCCATCGCACTCAAGCGCTTGGGGATTCCCTGTTCATCCAGTTACCTTATCTACTAAGCTTTCACTTAATAGACAGTGGGTAGTCTGTCTGAGGGCTTGAATTTCTGTCCGCCCGACAGTATTTGCCCGTGCGAGAATGTTTATAGCGGCGTTTTCGTCTCTATCCAAGACACACCCACAAGAACAAACATGAGTTCTTACAGATAATGTTTTCTTGACGATATTACCACAACTAGAACATTGTTGGCTAGTGTATTGTTGGTTCACCGCTACCACAAACTTCCCGTGTATTTTCCCAAAATAGTCTAACCAAT
>NZ_JADBUE010000335.1:0-3690 GCF_020245805.1 Microcystis sp. M179S2
AATTTCTTCTAAAATTACATTAACTATCGCTGCTGACGAGGCCGTATTCAAAAAAGATGCTGATAGATAAATCTTATTGGTACTGCTGGAATAGGCCCCTTTTGCCGTCCCTAAAACTTCACCACTAAGTACCTCAATTGGGGGAATTTGACTAAAATTTCGGCTTCGCCACTGCTGTTGTAATTCCGTCGCCTTAACCACATCATAACTTGTGCCAAAAGCGATGGCCAAATTTGCCCAAAAGCCATCAGATTGAGCGAAATCGAACAAAATATCGTCAACAGCAGGAAGAATCGACAAAAGAGAAGAAGTCATGATATTAACTGTAAAGGTTTATTGATAACAGTTTTAGCCTAACAATCCCCAATCTTTCAAGGGGGATATAACAAAAATTTACAGAAAACGGGTTTCTCAAAGGAACCCGTTTTCTTGGGCGACAAACCAGAATTATTCAGGTTTGATTAACTGATTTAAATAGCCTTGAAAATCTGAGATTGAGTCAAGAGTAATCGCTTGTCTTAAGAGATTTTTCAGAAGAGAAGTGTCTTGAATTTGGCTAATCTCATCAACCAGTTCCGAAGGCACATTCTCAAAGCGAATCTCGAGGGCATCAATGACAGATTCTCGAGCTTTTTGAATCATCCCTTTTTCCATTCCCATTCTTTCAACACTGGTAATATAAGGCATTCGTTTTTCCTCCTCGTACTGATTTAATTCCTGTTGAAACTCTTGTTCTAATTCAGTGGGTAAGCTCATCAACCAATCGATAAACTTAAAGAGGTTGATAATATCCTCTCGTTGATAACCCCGTTCGTACAACCGTTTAGTTAATGCTAATTTCGCTTCTTTGCGCTTTTTTCGGTTTTGCCGAGTTTCTAAAGCTTGGAGATGCGCCATCACGACTGTAGCAAAAGGATTGCGGTTGGCTGCTAAAGCTGACCACTGCTGCTTAAATTCTAGCAACTTGACGACCGGAAAGCGAAAACTCACTTGACAATCAAATAACTCACGCTCAAATTGATTGGGTCGCCAAGAAGCATTATCATCACCTAAAACTGCCAAACTCGCTACTGAACGCCTGTAACGATCATAAATGCGGTAGTAATAGACAAACATCCGTTCAGCAAAGTCAATTTCTCGCTGACCCTGGATTTCTATGTGGATTAAAACCCAGGTCTCTTCTCCCGCCATACGATAAATTTTCACCAACTTATCGACGAGACGTTTGCCTAACTCAGCATCGCGCACCACTTGTTGAAGTTCTTTGTCGAGAAATTCAAAGCCTTGATTCCAATCAATACCCGCGTGAGCTTGAGGAAAAAAGAAGGAAACAAAGTCTTCAAAGTAGATTTCTAAGACATCTTTCCAAGGAGTATCAAAATCAGTATTTGGGTTATTCATTTCAGTTATCAGTTATCTTGAAGCACCGAAGCAATTTTTGTGATATACTGTACTTACGCAGAAAACGGGTTTCTTGAAGAAACCCGTTTTCTTGATTAATTCTGGCGCTTGCACTTGCTGGCTAATCCTAGGGTTAATAATAGTCCGAAAAGAGTATCAGGTTCAGGAACTTTGGCAATATTATTAAGCTTGATATTATCAACTAATAAAGCTGAATTTCCAGTAGCATTTCCTCCTCCTGTCTTATCCACATCAACTACCCCAAACCCTAAAATATAATCTCCACTCACCGATATTGTTATCGTGTAGGTTTGATAACCTGTTTCTTTCGTTAAATGGGAAAAAGAAGGATTGACTGGAAAACTAGATTGAGTATCTGCCAAAGAATATAAAGTATTATTAAGGGTAAAAAAAGCGAAATCGTTGTAATCTACATCAGCCGCATCTTCATCAGTCAGAAAATTCCAAGAAAAGCTGAAAACATCGCCAGCATTAGCAGTAATAGTCTGTTTGATAGCGGAACCTTCAGTAACAAATAGATTGCTTAACTGATTACCCGATAAGCTGAGAAATGATTGTAAATTACTAGCATTAGTCAAGGGTTGATTGTCATCACAAGCACCGATAAAAAAACAAGTTTGTAACGCGGCTTGATAACTTCCGTTAACCGGTGTAACCTGAAAACTTGAAGTTTCAACGCTCGTTTGTCCACTGGTATTCCAGTCAGAAAAATTACCAGTTTCAAAACTTCCATTGACAACGGCGGCGTGGGAGGCTTCAAGATTAGAAGCCAGCAAACTAGCAACAGTAATTAAGGTTAAAGTTGGGAGTTTAAACATGAGTAATTTTCCTGATATATGGTTAATTGTGAGATGGTATATTTCGCTGGCTGTTTACTTAAGCTTGGAGAAAAATGTCATTCTCACTTAACTGTGGGATGCCGTTGAAGGTGGCAAAAAGTGCGCCATTACCTAATCCTGCTGTGGCACCGTTTTGATTGTAGAACAGATTACCTGTTGCTAAATTGTAAACGATTTTAGCACTACTGGAACCAACTAGATTTAGTTCGTTAGCAGCATCATTGATGCTGGCAAATTCGGCGGTTTGTAAGCTATTACCGACGGCACTGACAAGAGCATTGAAAGAGGTTTTACTTAGGATAATTTTGTCACTTCCTTTGATAAAGTCACTGACACTATCAACTCCAAAGTCACTGCTATTAAAGATAGCACCACTGCCAAAGAGGAATGAGTCGCTGCCATCGCCGCCGGTGAGAATATCATTTCCTTTTCCACCAATCAGGGTGTCGTTACCGGCGCTACCGATAAGGGTGTCGTTGCCATCTAATCCCTTGAGTAGGTTATTACCGCTGTTACCGGTGATGAGATTATCTAGGTTGTTACCTGTGCCGTCGATGTTGGCGTTACCTGTTAGGGTGATATTTTCGATGTTGACGGTGAGAGTGTAATTTACAGAAGATTTGATGGTGTCTTGTCCTTGGCCGGCATTTTCAATGGCTACGTCGCGGCTGTTGTCAACGATATAGGTGTCGTCACCAGGACCGCCTGCGAGTCGGTCATTTCCTGGTCCACCATCGAGAATATCGTTGCCTTCACCGCCGTTGACGGTATCGTTACCGGCCCCGGCGTTGATGTAGTCGTCGCCGCTAGTACCGTTGACGGTTTGATTACTGCTGTCGCCGTTGACGGCGTTGAGGACGTTGAGGCTAAAGCTATCGTTGGCTTTTTCTCCGGCTGAATCGCTGGCGATTACTGTCAGGTTATAGGTGCCGGAGGCAGTATCGGAGGGAGTGCCACTGAAGGTACGGGTAGCGGCATCGAAGGTTATTCCACTGGGGAGGACTGTTTCTGTTGCTAGGGTGTAGGTGAGATTATCGCCATCTACGTCGTTGAAGGTATTAGGGGGAATGGTGAAGCTGAAGGGTTGATTTTCTGTGGCGGTTTGATTGGCTATTTTCTGTTGTAATGTGGGTGCATCATTGACGGGGTTAACTGTTATTAGAAAAGTATCATCAACTGTTTTACCGTTGGATGTTCCCCGAATTGTCAGATTAGCTATCCCAGATTGATTGTCTTGATAGTCTAGAGTTAATTGATTGTCAACGATGGTAGCGGTGACTAATCCTGTATTGTCATTGACGAATACTGATTTAACAATCACATCTCCATCAACATCACTAAAGACATTGCTTAAGTTAATAACACTATTTTCGGCATCTTCGTCAACATTGACATCTGTAATGGGATTGAGGACAGTTGGTGGATTATC
>NZ_JADBUE010000336.1:0-9795 GCF_020245805.1 Microcystis sp. M179S2
ACCCCACACCCCACACCCCACACCCCACTTTCTTATCAGCTTTAGTAATGATTGTCATCGGTTTTTTCAATCGAATAAATAAAAACGCCCCCAAAAAGGAAGCGTTTTTTAACTTATCATGAGGACTTAGCAAAATGTGTGCAGAGTTAGAACGCGGATGTTGGATGGGGATCCAGCATCTGTTTATTTTTAACCATTGATCGCCGCTGCCGTCAAGGCCATGGGGATAGTATCACCGGAAGCTAAATCGAGGGGGAAGTTATACGTTCAAGTGTATTTACAGCCCCCGCAATTGTCTCCCTTTTTTGGGTTTATTTATTTCAAAAATTATCTCTTTATTTGTATATTTTTAAACTTGTATAAAATTGATTTAAGTTTTGTAAAAAGTAGTTGACAAAATCCGATCGAGATCAAGGATAACCCTATCCTTAAGGTGGACAAAATATGGTAAGGTGGACTGAGTAATAAAACTTATCACTAACCTATTATCAGTGACAAGTGCCAAATTCACCAGAGAAGGCTAAATATAACTATGTCCAAACGGTTTAAATTCGACTCCTCCGAGATGATTTATCTCACCGATAAACTGATGAATGCGGCCAGCAATCGTTACTCGATCGTCGTGCAAGTCGCTAGACGGGCCAAACGCGTCCGCTACGATACCGTAGAAAATATCGATGACCCGATGATTAAACCCGTCCAACGAGCCCTGATGGAAATGACCGACGAATTAACCGAACCGGAATTATTACGCGATTAATCCCCTAAAATTGCCTGGAACCCACCCTTACATTTCATCGGGGTTGATACCCAGTGATCTTAGTCTTTCCGCTAGTCGTTGGGCTTTTTGTTCCGCTTCCTCTTTGGCTAAACGTTCTTGCTGGGCGAGCGCCGCAGCTGCCCTCGCCCTTTCCTCTGCGGTTAAATAGCGATTTCCCGATACTGGGAAGAAGGCGATTTTTATTGTAGGAAAGGTTAACCATAGCGATTGTTTTGACTAGGGAAATTACCAAGTATTCGGTTGAAAGTCGGCATCATTAATAATGGCCACCGTATCCCCAGAGGGTTTAATCACAAATAGACCTTTTTTATAAGCGTATCGATCGATCCCCTCGTTGATTTCAATTCCCGCCACCGCACCGTAAGCTCGATAGTTTTTATAATGGGGAAAAGCGATTTTAAAACGAGTCAATTTTTCAATAAATTCATCCACATCATCTTTAGATAATCTAGATTTACATTCCACCACCACGAGATCGGTATCATCGACGGCTAGGATATCAATTTCCATGGCGATGCCCTGACGCTTGACTCTGGCGCGGGGATAAACTTCTTTAATATCGATGCCTTTTTCCTGAAAAAGCCGTAAAACCGCCGGTTCTACCAATTCTTCCACAAATCGACCCCAGCGAGTGGTGAGACTATCTACCGCTTTGCTGGTTCGTTCAACCGTCCGTTTCAGTTCTGCCATCGAGCGATCGCTTTCTAGTTTAGATTCGGCCAGGAGGTTCTCTATTTCGACTCTATGGCGATCATATTCCGCCTTGGATTCGGCAACCAGGCGATCATATTCCGCCTTGGATTGGGCAGCCCGGCGATCATATTCCTCAGCCCGGCGATCATATTCCTCAGCGGAAGCGCGGAATAGCTGGTAAATATCCTCAAGAGTTACCGGTTCACTCATAGACTTGCCTCTAAAACACCCCTGATCATTTTAGCGATTCCGTCGAGAAGCCGGACGAGAGCCAGAGAGCAAAACGGAAATAAATATTAAGAATTATTTAAAAGACTTGACAAATGTGCGGGGGGGGTAAAGTCTGTACGGAATTTACAACGCTCAAAGAGCTTAATTTTAGATGAAACTAAGTAGGGCTGGCTGAATAATGGTAAAACCCTTTTAAAATAAGGCTTTTGACCTGTTAAAATCCGATGTTAGTGCAAGAATATAGGATTGAGACCTTCAAATCTGCCTTCTGCCTGCTTCAATTTCTCTGACAACGCTCGAATTGAGGAATAAAAATGAACATCAAGTTTTCACCTGTTCCTGTTGAAGACCGAGAAAGGGGAAGAAACGGTAATTGTTACAATCCTGGTTCTCCCCTGACTGAAGGCATGAAAAAACAGTTTATGGAGGAGATTAAACCCATCTGTATCGAGATGGAAAGGAAATATGGCGTACCAGCAGCCTTTCTCGGCGGTCAAGCCGTTAATGAATCAGGATTTGGGTTAACTAGAACCGGATATTTTGCCAACAACTTTTGCGGACTCAAATTCGTAGGAGCTTGGGGACGAAAACCTCCTCAAATCATGAATGGTCAAGATTTCGGAGTCGAAACCTATCAGTTAATCGGTCAACCCGATGAAGCTTGGGATGGCTCAGTGCGAATCATCGAAAATTTAGGAGAAGATCGCCTTATCTTTGATGAATCTAGCCGCTACGATAACCGCTATTTCAAGTTTAAAAGTAAGCCTGAATTTTTTGATTTTCTCTGTCGGATTACCTACTTGAATGGCTCAGAAGGCCGACTCTACCCCAAAGATCTCCGCTACATTTTTGATGAATATCGACAAAACATCCAGCGCGGCATGAGTATCCGAGAAAGCTGTTCTTTAGTAGCTTGCCAGTTAGGAAAATCAGGATATTGCCATACGGAGGAAGGGAACGGAACGCCACCCCAGCGCCGATGCAACTATTACTCTAGGGTCATTACTGAGGCAATGGATGAATGGAACACTTACGAATGGACGAAAATTGCCCTAACTCAAAATTGAGGAAATAATATGGGGAGCATCTCATTTATGCAAGCGAGTAATTATACTTGTCCCTAAAACTGGTTTCTAGCAAGGCTTTCAAAATAGCTTGACATAAAAACCTGATTTAGGGGTTACAAAGGTGAGATGCTCCCATTCTTCGGAACTGGGAAGAAGGCGATTTTTATTGTAGGAAAGGTTAACCATAGCTCCTGCAAGCGTGGTATTTCATTGATGCCAATTCTAGCAGATAGCATCAATGCGCTTTGACCAAGGCAGTCCTGGTAACGATAACTACAGCGCTCAACTTCCGCGAGAATGCTAATATAAAAAAGCTATTGGCTAATTTTTTCCTATTTTAACTTGCAATATGCTCCCGTCTAATCTCGATCGCATCGTCGAACGCCTCAAACGTCGTACCGATCCTAAGCAAAAATACGAACAATTACTAGCTTTTGCTAAAAAACTAGAACCAATACCAGAATCTGCCAAAATACCCGCTAATAAAGTTCATGGCTGTGTATCCCAAGTTTATATCACTGCCGACCTCGAAAATGGCCAGGTTTGGTACAAAGGGGATTCCGACGCGCAATTAGTCAAGGGTTTAGTTGCTTTGTTAATCGAGGGTTTCAATGGACTGACTCCCACGGAAATCCTGCAAGTCACCCCGGATTTTATCGAAGAAACCGGCTTAAAAGTCAGTCTTACCCCTTCCCGCGCCAACGGATTTTATAATATTTTCCAATTAATGCAGAAAAAAGCTCTCGGTTTTCAGTTGGGAATGTCCGCTTAGATACCTAGTTTTCTGGTTCCGGTTCCTTTGATTCGGGAATCTCGCAGTTTTGGAAACGAGTATCCACCAGCGAACGCGTACAGCCCCAATTACTCGGTATTCCCGACGGCCAACCCATCCGCAAAGCTTCCGGACAGATGGCCATCACCGTTAACTGACAGTCAATTAACTGAAAACCCTCTTTCTCACACTGTTTGAGACTGTGTTTGAGAATGGAATCATTGTTAAATTCGATGGTTTTATTGCACTGAATACAGACCAAATGATGATGGTGGTGGGGATAGGGTTGATTGAGTTCGTAGTGTTTATGACCCTCGGCCAATTCCAACTCCCGCAAAATTCCCATCCGCGACATCAGTTTAACACTGCGGTAAATTGTCGATAAACTAATTCCTTCCCCCCTTTTGTCCAGCAATTCCTGCAATTCTTCGGCGCTGAGATGATTGCCTTTCGGTAAATTCTGGAAAACGTGCAGAATTTTCTCTCGCTGGGGAGTTAAGCGCCACCCCCGCGCGTTGAGTTCCGCTTTCAGGGAGGAAGCAGTGTAGGCAGACATAAGCGATCAACTCTCAATAAAAGCTATTTAATTGACAATGATAGTCGTTTCGGCGAGCCATTGGCAACAATTTTAAGTAGTTGAAAATTCCCCCCGCATTCAAGTATGAAAAATTACTATGAAATCCTGCAAATTCCCCGTCATGCCAGTAATAATCAGATAAAAGCCGCTTTTCGTCGTCTGGCCCGGCAATATCACCCCGATTATAATCCCAATGATCCGGAGGCAGTGACAAAATTTCGGGAAATTGAACAAGCTTATCGGGTTTTGAGCGATAAAGGTCAAAGAAAAGAGTATGATCGCCGTTTATCCCCAGAAATACCCACTTTTAACCCCAGTGCCGAGGATTTTTATCAACAGGGATGGCACTACGCTCAAGAGAGAAATTATCAATTAGCGATCGCATTTTACCAGCAAGCGATCGCAATTAATCCGCAATTTTGGCAGGCCTATCTGCAACGGGCGGAAGTTTACTACCATAATCAGCAGGATCGGCAAGTTTTAAGCGATTGTCGGCAAGTTTTGCAGTTAAAACCCGATTGTTCCCAAGCTTACTATTACCTCGGTTTATCCCGTCAACGACTCGGTTACACCCAATCCTCCCTAGAAGCTTATAAAAAAGCAATCGCCATTGACCCAGATAACCCCCAATTCTATTATCAAAGAGGATTGGCTCTAGAGGAACTCTCGGAACTGCCGGCAGCACGAAAAGATTTCCAAATAGCGGCCAAGAAATTTAAGCAACAGGGAAATTTTCGCCGCTATCATGCCATTGCAAATAAGTTAAGAGACTCTCAGAAAAGTTATCGACAACGGCAATCGATCAAGTGGTCAAAAACTCTTTTTATTGTTTTTAATTTGCTGAAAATCTCTGGCTCATCTTTACTCAAACCCAAGACCGGTCTAGCAGAAGCTTTTTTAAAGCTTAACCGTAATCAGGCTTTGGCTACAGGTGTATTGGCAGCAATCATCAGCAGTTTTTTCATCGCTTTTACTTGGCAAAACTGGACAGTTAAATCTGATTTTTTGCTGTTATTAGGCTGGGCAGTATTTCCTTTTATTATTCTGACTTTATCTAGTTGGTTAGGCAGAAAATTAAGTAATAAATATGGTAGTATCACTGGCGATATATTTTTAGGTGGCTTGATAATTTTGCCCTTTTCCCTCGTCATTTTGCTCACTTCCTATTTATCCATAAATGGCGATATTGTCGGCGCAATTATCGGTGTAACCGGCGGTTATCTAACCGGAATGCTCTACTATGGTTATCGCCATTTATCCAACATTCCTTGGCCGATATCTTTACTTTTAGTCCCTTTTGTGCTAGGGTTTCTTACTGTCAACATCTGGGGAGTTTATTATTATCTCTAAATCTTCCGGGGTATTACAGTTAAATAAAATCTCGGAATTATCGATGATTAATTCCTCCACCACGGAGACATTTAACCATTTTTGAAAAGAAGTTCCCCCTTGCTGAATATAAGTCTGCAAAGATGCTAAACAACGACGATGATAGAAACCACAGAGAGGCTCCCAACGAGAGCCGCACCGGGGAACCAAAGCGATGGCATTTTCTGGTACAGTGGCTAATAATCTTGACCATCCTTGCATAATTGGGGGCGTTAGTAAAGGTAAATCGCAAGCGAGCAATAAAACCCAATCGGTTGATACAAAAGTTAATGCCAAGGCAAAGGCCAATAAAGGCCCCCTAGTGGGGAGAGGTTCCCTAATTATCCGGCAGCATGGGGGAATGATAAGTTCATAACGTTCCGGCCAAGGCGTAATCACAGACACTTGTACTGCACAATCTTGGGCAATTAAACAAGTATTCTCTAGAAAAGAGACACCCTGAAAAGATAATAAGGCTTTATCTCGTCCCATACGGGAACTTTCGCCACCGGCCAGAATTAACGCCGTTAAAGCGGGAAAATCACTCATAATAACCAGTTCTATCGGAAAAATACCATGATTAATCACGACCCTTTTGGCGATCGCAAATTAGAACGCCTGCAATTAATGTTATATCTAATTCCCTTTCTAGGAGTGATTCCCTCCGCTTGGACATGGTATCAAGGGGAAGGAAAGGGAAAAGAACGGCAAATTAGTCGCTTATCCCTGAATTTAACGCTAGGATGGCTACTTTTTTACGCTTTCCTCTGGACTGGGGCTACTTTCAGCGACCAAACCTTGAGTTTTCGCTTTTTATACTGGAACGGTTTATTAACTTCTGCTTATATTCTCCTCTGCCTAGGAATTATCTTCAAAGTTTGGCAGCAAAAATAAGTAGCTAGGCAGTCAACTTGATTCTTTTGGCCAAGTCAAGGCCAAATCCCCTGAATAGGAATCTAGCCAACTTGCTCAAATCTATGCTAGTCTCTTGATACTTAATATTAATATCTTCGGTTCTTCGTTACTTGCTATGGTTCGAGCAGGGGGCATAAATCGACTAAATCCTTATCTGGCAAGAGACTTAATTGATTAGCTCGTTCTAGATCGAAAGCAATTGGCAAAAATCGCAGCCATGTCTTTCTATATAAGGGTTTCATCCCTTATAACCCCCGTCCATCACATAACACAAACCGAAGAACCATATCTTCATAAACAAGCACTAGATGAATTCCCATTTAATCAAAGTTCCCTTTGTCGATTTAACTTGGCAAAATCAGCCCCTACAAGCAAAAATTACCGAGGCAATCCAAACAGTTATCGACCGGGGAGATTTTGTTTTAGGCCAAGCTTTAGCCGAATTTGAAACCGCCTTCGCCCAAGCTTGCGGAGTCGAGTATGCTGTGGGAGTAGCTTCTGGCACGGCTGCTCTTGCCCTGGCTTTACAAGCTTACGGCATCGGTGCCGGGGATGAAGTGCTAGTCCCCGCTAATACCTTTGTCGCTACCCTCATGGGTGTTATTCAAGCGGGGGCCAAACCGATTTTAGTTGATTGTCACCTCGATACGGCCTTAATTGACCTCGCGGCGGCTGCCCAAAGAATTACCCCCAACACCCGCGCCATTCTCCCCGTACACCTGTACGGACAGATGGTATCACCCCAACAATTAGAGGATTTTGCCCGCAGCTATAATCTGATTATCTTTGAAGATGCGGCCCAGGCCCATTTAGCCAGTAGAGAAGGTTATCGCGCCGGCAGTGTCGGTGTGGCGGCGGGGTTTAGTTTTTATCCCAGTAAAAATTTGGGTGCTTTTGGCAATGGCGGAATGTTAGTGAGCAATGATCCAGAAATTAGCCAAAAAGCCCGCAGTTTAAGAAATTATGGCGCACCGAGCAAGTATTTCCACACCGATATCGGCACTAATAGCCGTTTAGATAGCATACAAGCCGCCATTTTAAACATTAAATTACCCCATCTGGAAGGCTGGAATCGCTCCCGTCATCAAGCGGCAAGACAATACGACCGGCTTTTGGCTCCCTTAGCCGATAAGGGCATTTTACCCATACGGGACGAAACCGAGACCGGTCATGTCTATCATCTCTACGTTATTCGCATCCTCGCCCATTGTCCCGTTGAGCGCCAACAACTACAAGAACAATTAACTGCCGTCGGTATTCAAACCGGCATTCATTATCCGATTCCTTGTCATCTGCAACCGGCCTATCGCTACCTCGGTTATCAACAGGGAGACTTTCCTAATGCAGAGATTCTCTGTGAAGAAATTGTCTCTCTCCCCATGTACCCCGGCATCAGCGAGGAGCAAATTGAAATCGTGGTTGAACAGATTACTGCGATCATCGGGTAACATAAATTCAGAATTTGTCACTAAATCGCTCCGTCCTATGGGTATTAGTCCTTCCTTATCCCCCGTATCCCAGAAAAATCGGCAATCTTGGCTGATGATCGGTTTCTTGGCGGTTATCTATGGTCCGGTGATCTTTCACTGGTACGATGGTTGGCTGAATAAATCGATCGGCATCGAACACGAATACTTTAGCCACGGCTTGATTGGCCTTCCCTACGCCGCCTATATTGTCTGGCAGAATCGTAAAAAATGGCAACGCCTCGAAGATCGCTCCCACCCCCTCGGAGCGTTTTTGTTAACCCTAGGAGCGATTTTTTATCTCCTCGGTTCCTCTCTTTGGGTTAGTATGTCTTTCCCGATTATTTTAGCGGGAATCTGTCTCTGGTTAAAAGGAACGGAAGGTTTTAAATTACAGGGATTTCCCCTACTTTTAACAGCCTTAGCGACTCCTAATCCCATACCCTACCTGATCACTCCCTATACCCTACCCCTACAGGTTTTTATTGCCGCTTGCTCTGGTTTTATTCTCCAGCAAGCGGGCCTAGATGTCTCCGTTGACGGTGTCTATATAGCGGTGGAAGGTAGGATGGTGGAAGTCGCTCCCTACTGTGCGGGGCTGAAAATGTTATTTACCAGTCTTTACGTCACGCTGCTGCTGCTCCATTGGACTAATACCATCGAAAACGGTCGCAAAACCCGCTTTATGCTCCTCAGTGCCTTTGGAATTAGTGTCGGGGCTAATATCATTCGTAACGCGCTTTTAGCTTGGTTTCACGGCACAGGACAAGAGGCAAACTTTAAATTACTCCACGATAGCTGGGGGGGTGATTTATACTCCGTCTTTATGTTATTACTGATCCTTTTGGTCTTCCAAATCATGCAGTATCGCGAGGCGGTCAAGAAACAGTCCCCGGCTCAAGGGGAAGGTAACCAGGATGATTAGTCAAAAAATTCCAGCCGAGGTAACTTTAGTGTTAGATAAAGTCAAAAAAAAGCTCCCGGGTAATTATTTACTGCTGTTGTGCCTGCTGCTGCTATTGATTTTAGGCGGTATCTTGCCCAATTTAATTTCTGGCCAGTGGTCTTGGGTGGAGCAACCGAGAATCGGTAATATTCAGAAAATGCGAGTCCTACAAGAATCGGGAATCAAGTTCTCTGACCTGAAAACCATCGACCAGAGCCAAGGAGAAATCGGTGAGGGAAAATGGTCGGTACAAGTGGTGGAAACTCCTGAAGGCAAGAGGATCACCGTGCTTTTAAAGCCACAGATATACTATAAAAATCAACCAGGATTAGAATGGTCGGATATCACTTCGATTAGTCGTTGGAATCAGGGGGAAACAACCGAGCTATTAATCCCCACCCAGTCGGGAGGAAAGGCCACGGCTCGATTCTATCGTGCCTGGACACAAAACACCTTTGCCGTGGTGCAATGGTATGCTTGGCTAGGTGGTGGTCATTACGATCCCTCGGTGTGGTATTGGCTTGACCAATGGGCGCAATTAAAAAGACAGAGAGTACCCTGGATAGCCGTTTCCTTGGTGATTCCCTTAGACCCGACCAAAGAACTGCAAACTCTCACTCCCTTTGCTCTCAATCTCGCCGGGGAAGTTCAAAGTAACTTAGAACAAAATGTCTTAAGTCAATTAACTTCTCTGCCTGAGACCAAAAAAGAAAAGTAGTTTTTCTGCTCCCAACTATCTGTTTAAAAAAAAACTAGCTCAAGGCACTTTTCTAGTCCTTAATAGCTTCTTTGTTCCTCTCCCACTAGATAACTCTCAGAAAATAAATTGATATATCTGTTTGACATCCTCACCGCCGTAAACGGACGGTGATTCCCAAACCTCACGATTTAGGTTTCTGCTTCTTTCCCTTGCGGGGTTCCGCACCTGCCTTAACAGATTTACTCTGTTCTGGTCTTATGGTCGCTCTACAGACTGACA